>CAMNCR010000188.1 GCA_946534455.1 uncultured Clostridia bacterium
GTCGGTGGCCGGCGCGGGGGTGTAGGTCGCCAGGGCCGCGATGACCTCTCCCGGGAAGCACAGCGCGCCGCAGTAGGGGCAGTATCCGTCCCCGGTGTAGCCCTCCACCCCGGGGCCGGGATCCTGCCGCCCCTCAAAAGTCAGATCGGAAAAGAAGACCTGATCCAGATAATGATCGCAGGCGGCCTGCGCGGAGGGCAGAGCGGGAAGCAGAAAAAGCGCAAACAGAACGGGCAGCAGCGCCCGGGCGATTCCTTTCTTTTTCATGGCGTGTCCTCCGGGAGGCGTGAAATTGTACGGAAATATTGTACATCGAAGCCTTCGGGCCTTCAAGACCCAAGATATGGGGCCGGGCGGACCCGGGGAACCGACGGCCCCGGGCGGGGCCGGTTGCCGCCCCGGGGGAGAATATGCTATACTGGGAGCCAGAACAGGCGTCCGGGGGCATCCGGGCGCGGAAAGGGACGGCGCGGCGTGGAAAAACGGATCAGGGGAGGCAGCGCGCTGAAGCTCCATGGGGAAAGCGTGCTGCTCATGGGCGTGTATTCGCTGGTGCTGCTGGCCTCCTGCCTCCAGTGGGGCAGCGGCGGCGCGGTGTCCCGGGCGGTTTCCTTCGGCCTCGCGGCGGCGGCGCTGATCGCCCTGGGCGTGCTGGGGCGCGGCCGGGTGCGGGTGGAGGGGCCCCGCCTCTCCTGGGCGGACGCGGTGCCCCTGCTGCTGTTTCTCTGGCTGTATGTGAGCCGGATGCCGATTCCCGATCTGGCCTGGGATACGGAGAATTATCATATCTATGCCCAGGAGAGCCTGATGCGGGATCCCTTCGGCATGGATTACTTTCCCGTTCGCTCCATCAATCTGAACATGCTCATCCTGGGAGAGCTGGTGGCCGGCGCCTTCCGCCATCTGCTGGGCTATCGCCTGGGCACGGTGTATACCCTGCTGGTCATGGCGGTGGCCTATTTCCAGGTGAAGCGCCTGCTGCGCCTGCTGGGCGTCCGCTGGCGGGAGGGCTGGGTGGCCCTGGCCGCCGCCGCCGCGGTGCTGGCGGACGGGATGGTGCTGCTCATGGGCAGCTATTATGTGGATACGCTGTCGGTGCCGCTGATTCTGGAGGCGCTGCTCTTCCTGCTGCGGGAGGAGGAGAACCCCGGCAGGGCGGCGCTGTGGCTGGGGTATGTGGCGGGAATGGCCGTGTCCCTGAAGCTCAGCAACGCCTATCTGGCGGTGATCCTGGCGGCGGTATGGCTCGTGCGCCGGTGGAAGGGGCTGCGCTTCTCCCGGGTGCTGGGCGCGGCGTGCATGGCGGTGCTGCCCCTGGCGCTGTTCCTGGTCCGGGGCTGGGTCTATGCGGCCAATCCGGTCTTCCCCTATGCCAATGAGCTCTTCCATTCTCCCTATTTCTTTGATGAGATTTCGGTGAACGAGTTTGCGGATCTGAACGGCCGCTTCGGGCCGGAAACCTGGCAGCAGGCGCTGCTCTGGCCGGTGTATATTCTTTCCCATCCGAAGCGCATGTCCGATGAGCTGTTCACCACCGGGCGGCTGCTCATCAGCCAGGTGGCCATGGTGGGCGCCCTGGGGGTCGGGCTCCGGCAGAGGGATCGCCGGCTCTGGGGCTTCGCCCTTCTGTACGCGGCGTTTTACGGCGTCTATCTGGGCCCCCTGCAGGGCTATCTGCGCTATATCGTGGCGCTGGATCTCATGGGCGCGGCCCTGACCTGCGCCCTGGCGGCGGCCTGCCTGCGGGGCACGGGGCTGCGCGCGCTCCGGGTCTGCGCGGCGGGGGTGCTCTCGCTGGCGCTGGCCGGGCAGACCGGCTGGCTCCTCTGGCAGAATCAGACCTCGCCCGCGGAAACCGCGGAGCGCCAGCCGCTGCTGGCGGACCCGGCGGACTGGGCGGCGGGGCTGCAATGGGTGGGCCGGGACCGGGGAGAGGCCATCGATCCCGCGGTGACCGGCCAGGTGGATGCCTGGATCGCGCCGCTGATGGGCGCCAGCTATGAGGTGCTGATCGATCCGAACAAGCCCCTGTACGGCGTGGGCTCGCAGGTGCTTTCCACCCCCGAGACGGAGGAGCAGCAGATGATCCTCTTCCAGCAGGCCCGGGAGGAGGGCCGGCGCCTGTGGTGCGCCGTGAGCAGCTGGGCGGCCGATGAACAGATTCTGACCCTGAACCGGTACGGCTTCCGGGTCGTCAACGCCCGGCCCGTGCATACGAACTGCACCCCCGTCCGGATCGATCCCATGCTGCTGGAATGCGAATGGGTCGGCCGGGAGGGGGACGACGCCTACTCCCCCGCCGCCACCACCTGGACCATCGTGGACACGGATCTCTCCGCCTGGCGGGCGGTGACGGTGGCCGTGTCCATGAGCGGCAACGTCAGCAAATGGCCGGAGGAGGAGGCGCACACCTTTGTGGTGGAGCTCCTGGACGCGGAGGGCCATCTGGTGGAGCGGCTGGATCCGCTGGTGCTGCGCTATACGGATGAATCGGTGCAGCTCCGCCTGGAGGATCTGGAGGCCCGGGGCATCCGCACGCTGCGGATCTATCCGGACGGGGAGCCGCTGCCCGGAGCGCTCCTGATCGTCCAGCACAGCGGGGAGCTGACCGACAGCGGCCTGGCCGCCTGGATGGATCAGAAATACCGGTAGGACGCCCCTCGGAAGAAAAACCCGCAGGAAAGGCTTGACAAGCATGCCGGGGCATGCTATCCTGCTCCCGAACAGGACATTAACGATAATGTTGGCAGGCATTTCCCGGGCAGAACCGCTTCTGAAGGAGGACAGACAATGAAAAAGGCGACACTGATCATGGATCGGGATTTCACCATCGGGCAGGTGGATCCCCGGCTGTACGGATCCTTTATCGAGCACCTGGGCCGCGCGGTGTACGGCGGCATCTATGAGCCCGGCCACCCCACGGCGGATGAGTACGGCTTCCGGCAGGATGTCATCGAAAAGGTGCGGGAGCTGGGCATTCCGATCGTCCGCTATCCCGGCGGCAACTTTGTTTCCGGCTTCAACTGGGAGGATTCCGTCGGTCCCCGGGAGCAGCGGCCGAAGCGGCTGGATCTGGCCTGGTCCACCACGGAGACCAATGAGGTGGGCCTGCATGAATTCGCCGCGTGGGCGAAAAAGGCGAATTCGGACATCATGTATGCCGTGAATCTGGGCACCCGCGGCCCGGACGCGGCCCGGAACGTGGTCGAATACGCCAATCATCCCTCCGGCAGCTACTGGTCCGATCTGCGGATCCGCAACGGCGCGAAGGATCCCTTCGGCATCAAGCTCTGGTGCCTGGGCAACGAGATGGACGGCCCCTGGCAGATGTGCCACAAGACCGCCTATGAATACGGCCGCACCGCGAACGAGGCCGCGAAGATGATGAAGTGGGTGGATCCCAGCATCGAGGTGGTCGCCTGCGGCAGCGCGGCGCACGATATGCCCACCTACGGCGCCTGGGAATATCAGATGCTGGATGAGTGCTACGAAAACGTGGACTACGTATCCCTCCACCGGTATTACGGCAATCCGACCGGGGACACGCCCGGCTTCCTGGCCCGGGCCATGGACCTGGACGACTTTATCCGGGAGGTCGTGGCCATCTGTGACGCGGTGGGCGGCAAGAAGCACGCGAAGAAGAAGCTGAACCTCTCCTTCGACGAGTGGAACATCTGGTATCACTCCAGCGAGCAGGACAAGGAGGTCTGGAAGGCGGACCGGTGGGGCCGGGCGCTGCCGCTGCTGGAGGACGTGTATAACTTTGAGGACGCCCTGCTGGCGGGCAGCATCCTGATCACCTTCCTGAAGAACGCGGACCGGGTCAAGGTGGCCTGCCTGGCGCAGCTGGTGAATGTCATCGCCCCCATCATGACCCGCAACGGAGGCGGCGTCTGGGCGCAGACCATCTTCTATCCCATGATGCACGCCAGCCGCTACGGCCGGGGCACGGCCCTGCGCCCGCTGCTGAACTCGCCGGTCTATGGCTGCAGGGACTATGACAGGGTGCCGCTGGTGGATGCCGCGGCGACCCTGGCGGAGGACGGCAGCGTGACCATCTTTGCCGTCAACCGGGATCTGCAGGAGGACATTCTGCTGGAGGGCGATCTCCGCGCCTTCGGCGATCTGCGGATCGCGGAGCACATCGTGCTGCATCACGACGATGTCAACGCGGTCAACACCGAGGAGCATCCCAATGAGGTGGCGCCGACCCGGGGCCAGGGCGGCAAGCTGGCGGACGGCCGGCTGGAAATCGCGCTCCCGGCGCTCTCCTGGAATGTGATCCGCCTGACAAAGTAAGAACCCCCCATACAGAACGCTCCCCCGCCGGTCCGGCGGGGGAGCGTTTTATTCAGGATCAGGAGTGAATCAGGTGCTTCAGCCAGCCGCGGAGGCCGTGCCGGGGCGCCTCGGTCTGTTCCGGTTCCGGCGGCGTCTCCGCGGGGGCCTCCGGCTCCGGCGCCTTCAGGACGCATTTGCGCTCGCTGAAAATCTGGTACAGGTTTTCCTGGGAGGAGGTGCCCTCCCCGTCCCCGGTCCGGAGATAGGTTCCGTCGGGCTGCATCTGCCAGCTCTTTTCCCGGTCGGCGCGCAGGGCGTTCAGAATGATGTTGAGCTGCTCCCGGGTATCCGGCGTCACGGCCTCCACAAAGGCCTCCACCCGGCGCTCCAGGTTCCGGTTCAGCAGGTCGCCCGAGCCGATGAAGAGGCGCTGCTCCGCCCCCTCGCCGAAGCTGAAGATCCGGGAGTGCTCCAGATACCGGCCGATGGTGCTGGAGACGGTGATGTTTTCCGTCAGCCCGGGCACCCCGGGCAGCAGGGAGCAGATGCCGCGGATGAACAGCTCCACCCGCACGCCGGCCTGGGAGCATTCGATCAGCTTGTCCATGATCTCCTGATTGTTCAGCGCGTTGACCTTGATGGCCACCCGGCCGGCCTCGCCCTTTTCCAGCTCCCGGTTCAGCATCTCCAGCACCCGGGGCTTGAAGCTCATCGGGGCGATCCACATCTCCCGGGCCTCCGGCGGCACCTCGCCCAGCGCCAGGGCCGCGAAGGCCGCCTCCGCGTCGCGCCCCACGCCCTCCCGGGCGGTGATCAGGGACAGGTCGGTATACTGCTCGCCGGTGACCTCGTTGTAGTTGCCGGTGCCCACCTGGGTGATGCGGCGCAGCTGCCCGTCATGCTCCAGGGTGATGACGCACAGCTTGCTGTGCACCTTATGATCCGGCAGGCCGTAGATGACGCGGCAGCCGGCATCCTCCAGCATTTCGGAATAGTCGATGTTGTTCTGCTCGTCAAAGCGGGCGCGCAGCTCCAGCAGGCACAGCACGTCCTTGCCCCGGTCGGCGGCATAGGCCAGCGCGGCGGCAATCTTGCTGCTGGCGGACATGCGGTACAGGGTGATCTTGATGGACTGCACCTCCGGATTGTCCGCGGCCTCGTAGATCAGATCCACGAAGGAAAGCATGCTCTGGAAGGGAAAGGCCATCAGCAGATCCTGCTTTTCGATGTAGGCGAAGAACTCCCCCTTCTGCAGGCCGATGCTCCGGGCGGGCCGGCGCTCGGGATAGCGGAAGGAGGCGGGCCCGCTGATGCAGGAGCGGAAGGAAAGATCGAAGGGAATGTTCTGCACGAACACCCGGCTTTCCGGCACGTGCAGCTTCTTGATCAGCAGGGAGCGGAAGGGCTCCGTCAGCTTGCCGACGATGCGGGCGCGCACCGCCATCTCCCGCTTCCGCTTGCTGAGCATGCCGGACATCTTGTCCCGCAGGTCGTCGTCCGCCTGAATTTCGTCCTTGGTCAGAAACACGTCCGCGTTCCGGGTCAGATCCACGACCACGGACTGGACCACGACCTCCTTTTTCAGCAGCAGCGGCAGAAAATGGCGCACCAGCTGGTCCGTCAGCACGATCTTCTGGCAGCCGTCGATTTCAAAGCTCTGATAGGCCGGCAGGCGGTGCAGCGGAATGATGCACAGCTTCTGCTCGGCGCTGCTGCGCCCCAGCAGCGCGACGATGTGGGTCTCCCCGCTCCACAGGAAGGGAAGCGGCTGATCGATGCTGATGATCTTGGGAAACAGCAGATCCCGGATGTCGCCGAACAGCTTCTTGCTCATCAGCTCATCGATCTTGCTGATCTTCCGGAAGTCCAGCACCTCAACCCGGTTGGCCTTCAGCTCGTCCCGCACGGTCTTCCAGATGTTTTCCAGCATGGTCTGCTGCTCCCGGGTGATGCGCAGGATCTCGCTGATCTGGGTTTCGGGCAGCATGTGGGTCAGGGGATCGGGGGTGTCCGGCGTCAGCAGGGCGCGATGGGTCAGGATGCCGATGCGCACCCGGAAGAACTCATCCAGGTTGGACTGATAGATCATCAGAAACTTCAGCCGCTCCAGCAGCGGGACGTTCGGATCGGCGGCCTCCAGCAGCACGCGCCGGTTGAACTCCAGCCAGCTGAGTTCCCGGTTGATGAAAACCTTCTCGGTGGAATCCGTCTTCTTTTTTTTCTCCTTGGGTGCCATAAACAGATCATTCCTTCTATGATGTTGCTGGGAAGGGGAAACGACGGGCGCCGCCCGCGCCGGGGGACGCTCTGCTGCCTCTGATTGTACGACATCCGGCGCGGGAAATCAATCCGGAGCCGCGGGGATCTCAGCCGCGCCGCAGAATCCGGCGCTTGGTGACATAGTTCCAGACCATGACCAGGAAGGTGGCCAGCACCTTGTTGAGCACGTAGAGGCTGACGGCGAAGGAGAAAACGGTGAACAGCACCGCGTCCTCCCCCCACAGCACGCGGAAGAGGAGCATCAGCCCCTCGTTGAGCACCAGCCCGACGGCGCTGGTCAGAAAAAAGCCCATGCGGGCTTTCTGGCTCTGCCGGCGCGCGCCGTGGAAGACCCACAGCACGCACAGCAGATAGTTCACGATCACCGAGAGCACGAAGGCGATGGGCGTGGCGATCAGGGTGTCCAGCCCCAGCCCTTCCCGCAGAAGGATGAGCGTCGCCAGCTCCACCAGAAAGCCGGCCGCGCCGGCCACGGCGAAGCGGAGCAGCTCCAGCAGCCGGTCCTTACGCATGGGGCTCCTCCTCCCCGGCGGCCTCCGCGGGGGAATCGAAGTTGATCCGCTCCTCCTCGATGACCAGCGGCCGCTTCATCATGCGCAGGTTGATGGCGGAAATGTATTCTCCCAGGAAGCCCATGAAGGCCAGCAGGATGGAGCACATCAGGGAGATGATGATGATCGTGGGCGCCTGGCCGGCGTCGAAGCGGTCCCAGTAGATCAGCTTCATGACCAGATACACCAGGCCGATCAGCAGATTCAGGAAGGCCAGAATCATGCCTCCGAACACGGCCACGCGCATGCCCGCCTTGGTGTAGCTGGTGACGCTGAGCATGGCGGCGTCGTAGAGGGTGTACCAGTTGTTGTGGGTTTTGCCGGCGCGGCGCTGGGGCTGCTCGTAGGGCACCTCCTTGCGCCGGCCGCCCAGCTCCGCCACGATGCCCCGGATGAAGGGGGTCGGGTCGTCCAGCTGGCGCATGACATCCAGAAAGCTGCGGTCGTAGAGCCCGAAGCCGGTGAAGTGCTCGATCTGATCCACCTTGGAAAAGCGCTTGATGAGCTTGTAATACATCGTGCGCAGCCGGTACATGAGGGGGTTTTCCCGGCTGCTGGTCTTGATGCCGCAGACGATCTGATAGCCCTCCTCCCAGTATTGCAGGAAGGTCGGAATCAGCTCCACCGGGTCCTGAAAATCCGCGCAGATGGAAATGGCGCAGTCCCCGGAGGTCTGGCACAGGCCGTAGTAGGGGCTGTTGAACTGGCCGAAGTTCTTGACGTTGAAGATCGCGCGCACCTGGGGATGGGCGGCGCAGATGCCGCGCAGCAGCGGCCGCGTCCGGTCCGTGGAGCAGTTGTCGATGCACAGCACCTCGTAGTCGTACTGGGGCAGGGCGTCCATCTGGGCCATGACCGCGTCGGTGATGGCCTCGATGTTCTCCTCCTCGTTGTAGCAGGGAATCATGATGCTGACCTTTTTCTTGCGTTCGGCGTTCAAGATCGGTTCCTCCTTCCGCCCGGGGGCGGGGTTTTACAGCTCGTTGGCGCGCCAGTAGGCGACGGTTTCCCGGATGCCCTCCTCGAAGGACACCCGGGGCTCAAAGCCGGTATCCTCCCGCAGGGGGGTGAGATCGGCCTGCAGATGCATGACCTGGTTGGGCGGATAGGGCAGCTCGCCGATGCCCAGGGGCAGGCTGGGATCCACCGCGTCCCGGGCGGCCTCAAAGTAGGCCCGCAGGGGGCGCACCCGGCCGCTGCCCACGGGATAGATCGCGCCGTCGCGCCCGGAGACGGCCATGGCGCGCAGCGCCTCGGCCACGTCGCCGGAGTAGCAGAAGTCCCAGGCCTGCTCGCCGGGGGTCAGGGCGGGCTTCTCCCCCCGCAGCAGCTTGTTGAGAATCGTGGGAATGACGCTCAGCGGGCCGTCCCCGGGACCGTAGGCGCTGAGGATCCGGGCCCACACGTGCCGCAGCCCCAGCGGGCGGCAGGCCAGGCGGGTCAGCTGCCCGGCGCACAGCTTGGCGATGCCGTAGCCGGTGGTGGGGGCGCAGGGCGCGTCCGCGGTGACCAGCCCCTCGATGCGGCCGTGCTCCGCCTGGCTGCCGACGCCCACGAACACCTGGCAGCCCAGGGCATGGGCGCACCGGACCGCCTCCACGGCGCAGCGGATGTTTTCCGCCTGCAGGGCCGCGTCGTCCCGCCCGGGGCCGATGGTGCCCATCCAGGCCAGATGAAAGAATGCGTCCACCGGGGCGGAAAGCTGCTCCGGCAGGGCGGAAATCTCCCGCATATCCAGCTCGATGACCCGGGCCTCCCCGGGCAGGCGGGCGATGCGGGGGTCCCCCGGATAGCACACGGCGGTCACCTGCGCGCCATGGTCCAGGAGATTCCGGACCAGGGCCAGGCCGACCGTGCCCAGGGGGCCGTTGACGACGGCGGAGCGCAGCATCATGTGGGTTCCTCCTCGGATTCGGGCAGCAGCGGAATCACCATCTGGCGCCGCAGCTCCTCCCGGGGCAGGAAGGGCGCCAGGTCCTCCAGCGGCGGGGACACCAGGCTGCCGTCCGCCCGGCGGCGGGCGCTGCTCTTGGGCTCCCAGACCTGGCGGGTGTCGGTGAAGATTTCACAGAAGACGGGCCCCGGCCGGGACAGGGCATCCTGCACGGCCCGGCGCATGTCCGCGTTGCTGCGGGCGCACAGATAGGGGAAGCCGAAGGCCTCCGCGATTTTCCGGAAGCTGGGGAAGGACAGATCGCCGCTTTCCGGCCCGATGCCCACCTTCGTGTGGTGGGAGAAGAGGTTGGTCTGGGTGATCCGGATGGAATGATAGCCCTGGTTGTTGATCAGAAACAGCTTGATGGGCAGGCGGTTGGTGAGCACGGTCTGCAGCTCCTGCAGGTTCATCATGATGCTCCCGTCGCCCTCCAGGCAGATGGTTTCCCGCTCTCCCCCGCCCAGGCAGGTGCCGATGGCGGCCGGCAGCCCGTAGCCCATGCTGGCCACGGCGCTGTTGTTGGCAAAGCGGCTGCCCCGCTGAATGACGTAGGCCTGGTGCCCGGCGACGCAGCAGGCGCCGTTGGACACGGCGGTCAGGCTGTTTTCCGGCAGCTGGCTGCTGAGGTAGCGGATGAAGGCGTAGACGTTGGCGCCCTCCCCGGATTCCTCCCACTGCTCCTGCCGCACGACGGGGTAATCCCGCTTCCAGCCGGCGCAGCGCGAAAGCCACTCCTCCGGGGCGCACAGGGGCGCGTCCAGCGCCGCGTCCAGCCGCTCCAGAAAGTCCTTCGCATCCGCCCAGATCGCCTGATCGATGTGCAGCGTGGGCTTGCGCATCTCCCCGGCATCCACGTCGACCTGGATGACCCGGGCCTCCCGGGCCCAGGTTTCCCAGTTGTAGCCCACCTGGCGGATGGACAGCCGGGTGCCGATGGCGAGAATCAGGTCCGCGTTCTGCACGGCCCAGTTGCCGGGCCGGTCGCCCATGTTGCCGCCGCGGCCCGTGTACAGCGGATGCTCGTCCTCCAGCAGGTCAATGGCGTTCCAGTAGGTGACCACGGGCACCCGCAGTCTGTCCAGCACCCGGCGGAAGGCCGCGTATCCGCCGGAGAGGCGGATGCCGTAGCCCGCGTACAGCACCGGGCGCCGGGCCTCCCGCAGCTGCCGGAGCACCTGGCGCACCGTGTCGCCTGACACCGGCGGGGGCAGCAGCTCCGCGTCCTCCGCGGGATCGTAGCCGGGCAGCGCGTCCGTCTCCAGGGTCATGCCCTGGAAGTTGACGGGGATATCGATCCAGACGGGGCCGGGCCGGCCGGTGACCGCCAGATGCCAGGCCCGCTCCAGGTGATAGCGGATGGTTTCCGGCTTCTCGATCATCACGGCGTACTTGGTCATCGGCGCCACGGAGCGCACGATGTCGTACTCCTGGTCGCCCATGGCGCGCACCCGGGCGCCGCTCCGGGCCAGGGCGTAGCGGGCGGTGGTGTCATAGCGCACCTGGCCGCTGACGATGAACATGGGAATGGAATCCAGCCAGCCGCCCAGCACGCCCGTGAGGGCGTTGGTGCCGCCGGGGCCGGTGGTCACGCACACCGCGGCGATCCGGTTCTCCAGCCGGGCATAGGCCTCCGCGGCCATGGCGCAGGCCTGCTCATGGTGATTGCACAGCACCCGCAGCCGGGGATGATGCCCCAGCGCGTCGTTGAGATGCATGGCGCCGCCGCCGACGACGGAAAACACATCCGTCACGCCGCGGTCCGCCAGAAAGTCGGCCACATAGTCCGCCAGACGCTGTTTCAAAGGGATATTCCTCCTTCCGGGGTGACCCGCCCTCCGCGGGGGCTCAGGCCTTTGCGCGGACCGCCTCGGTCAGGCTGTCCGCCATGTAGTCCAGCATGGCGTCCGTCATGCCGGGATAGACGCCGATCCAGAAGCTCTGATTCATCACGAAGTCCGTGACCTCCAGCCCGCCGGCCACCCGGTAGGCGTCCGTGCCGCGGAGCTGGTCGAAGCAGGGATGGCGCAGCAGGTTGCCGCTGAAGAGCAGCCGGGTCTGAATCTGCCGGGCCTCCAGGAAGCGGGTGATCTCGTTCCGGGACAGGCCGCTCTCCGGCCGGACGGAAATCAGGAAGCCGAACCAGGAGGGATCGCTGCCCGGGGCGGCCTCCGGCAGAATCAGCCGGTCCTCCAGGGGGGCCAGCCGCTCCCGCAGCCGCGCCCAGTGGGCCTTCCGCAGGCGGATGAAGTCCGGGAACTTTTTCAGCTGCTCCACGCCGATGGCCGCCTGCAGATCCGTGACCTTCAGGTTGTAGCCGAAATGGCTGTAGACGTACTTGTGGTCGTATCCCGCGGGCAGCTGGCCGAACTGGCCGTCAAAGCGGTGGCCGCAGAAGTTGTCCCGCCCGGAGGGGCACACGCAGTCCCGCCCCCAGTCCCGGAAGGACAGCAGCAGCCGGTGCAGCAGCGGATCGTTGGTGTACACCGCGCCGCCCTCGCCCATGGTCATGTGGTGCGGCGGATAGAAGCTGCTGGTGCCGATGTCGCCCCAGGTGCCGGTGTAGCGGGTTTCCCCGTCGATCGTGCAGGTGCTGCCCAGGGCGTCGCAGTTGTCCTCCACCAGCCACAGGCGGTGGGCCTGGCAGAAGGCCCGCACGGCGGCCAGGTCAAAGGGATTGCCCAGGGTGTGGGCGATCATCACGGCGCGGGTGCGGTCGCTGAGGGCCGCCTCCAGCCGGGTCACGTCCACGTTGTACTGGGGAACCGTCACGTCCACGAACACCGGCACCGCGCCGTAGTTCAGAATCGGCGTCACCGTGGTCGGGAAGCCGCAGGCCACCGTGATCACCTCGTCCCCGGGGCGGATCTGCCGGTCCCCCAGCTCCGGCGCGGTCAGCGCCATGAAGGCCAGCAGGTTGGCGGAGGAGCCGGAGTTCACCAGGTGGGCGTAGCGCACCCCGAGCCAGGCGGCAAAGTCCCGCTCAAACTGCCCGGCGAACCGGCCGGTGGTCAGCCAGAAGTCCAGCGACGCGTCCACCAGGGACTGCATTTCCTTTTCGTCAAACACGCGGGAGGCATAGGCGATCCGGTCTCCGGGCGCAAAGTCCTTCTTCTTTTCCTGAAAGGCATGATAGTATTCCCCGACGAGGGAGAGGATCTCCCTCCGGGCTTCTGCTTCCGTCTGCCAGCGGCTCATGGGCAACGCTCCTTTTCGTCAGGTTTCGCTCTGGGCGCCGAGGATGTTCAGGGATTCGTCCACGGCGTACTCAATCTGGATGGCCAGGCTGTAGGGGGCCTGTTCCCCGTCGATGATGGCATAGGTATCCGGCCCGGCGGTGCCGGGGGCCGAATGGTAGAGGTGCAGCCGGGTATCCTGCCCGCCGTCGGTTTCATCGGCGGTGAAGCGGAGCTCGTAGGCCTTCCCGGGCACCAGCGGGGCGCGCAGCGGGAAGCGCGTGTAGCGCAGATCCCGCATCTCCCCCGCGGGCACGTAGCATGCCGCCAGCGGGCTTTCCGATCCCGCCTCCAGCAGGGTCAGGGTCAGGCCCACGCGGCTGTTGTTGGTGTAGGAGGCCGTCTGCAGCCAGACCGCCAGCATTTCGCTCCCCTCGGCGGGGAAGATCTGCGCGTCCGTCTCGCCGCTCCAGAGCATCTCGCCCATTTCGCTGCCCTCCCGGGCCAGCAGGGTGCCGACCTTGCCGTAGCCGGCCTCGCGCAGGCGGCGCTGCGCCTCGGGCAGCGCATCCCGGTGCACATACAGATCCTGCTCCAGCATGACGTAGTTCTCTTCCACATAGGCCACCAGGTCCGCCGCGTAATCCCGCACGGCGTAGCCCCACAGCTCGCCGTCCGCGTCCAGCAGCAGCACGGGGGTCTTCCGGGCCTTCAGCTCCGCCAGCTCCCGGGCGCCGTAGAACTCATAGAACCAGGGGCAGCTGCTGCCCAGGGTGCAGGGATCCAGCCGCAGGCCGTAGGTCATGATCTTTTCGGAGGTGAAGCTGATGTCTCCCACGTGCACCGTGTCCCCGGGATCGGTGAGGATCTCCAGCATGTCCCGGTTCGTGTCGGAATAGGCCGGGCTGCGCAGGAACCGGGGCACGTGATACAGGTGCCGCACGTTCGCAACCGAGGGGGCCAGGAAGAAGATCAGGCAGGCCAGGGAATAAGCGGCGCGCAGCACCGTCCCGGCGGTCTTCCTCTGCCGCAGGGCCTCCAGGCTGTCCCCCAGCAGCCAGGCCATCGGCACGCAGGTCATGGCGATGTAGGGGCCGCCGTGAAAGCCGTCGAACACCCGCACGCCCGCGTAGATGCAGGACAGCACCAGCGTCACGCCGGCCAGGGGCCGCCTTCTCCCCAGGCGAAGGCCGCAGGCGACGATGGCGACGGCCTGCAGCAGGGTCTGAATGCCGGTCAGCGGGGAGGTGCGAAGGGCGGAGACGCCGTCCCGCAGGTGGGACAGCCAGTTTGGAACGACCTTCAGGAAGGTGCTTCCCGGCTGGGTGCCCATGCCGCCGATGTAGCGGGAATAGATCTCGGTGTTCAGGGTGTAGGCCCCGCCGAAGAAGTTGCTCAGGTTCCCGCTCACGGCGTACCAGCCCAGCAGCGCCGCGAAGGGCAGCAGGCAGATGCCCACCAGGCGGGCGTCCTCCCGCAGGGCGGCGGGAATCTCCTCCCGGTGCTTCCGCAGATGCGCGGCCTGCATGGCCGCCACCCCCAGAAAGAGGATCAGCAGCGGATAGGCCGACAGGAACGTGGTGCCGAAGGACAGCACGATGCCCAGGGAGACGGAGGCCGCCATGCCGGCGGAGATGCGGTGCTCCCGGCTGTAGCGCAGGGCCTCCAGCAGCACCATCGCCAGGCCGATGCCCTGCCAGTGATCGGAGATCATCGTGGTGGCGTACTCCTGCAGGTGCAGCTGGAAGACGTACAGGAAGGGCAGGGAGACCAGCGTCACGGCGGGAAAATGCTTCCGGTGCCGCAGATAGATGCCGGTCCACAGCAGGCTCATCATCACGTAGAAGCCCAGGCGGAACTGATACACCGTCCGGGCGCCCAGCAGCGCGGGCACCGCGGCCATGTAGTAGGAAAAGGGCATGTGCTGGCTGACGTAGGACCCGTAGATGTCCCCGCTCATGACCACGTTGTATCCGCCGTAGAAGACGTCCTGCTCATCGGTGAAGTACGGATCCAGCATCAGCGTCAGATACAGCAGGAACACCGCCAGAAAGAACAGCAGGGGAAAGCCCCAGCGGGTCCATCGCCCGGAGAGCAGGGGCTTTCTTTTCGTTTGCGTCATCGCGGCTCCTTTCAGCCCCGGACCCGGAAGTCCGACAGCTCCAGGGTCAGGTTCGGATTGTAGTAGGGATCCCCGGCGGCCAGGGCCTCCTGCCAGCGCGCGCGGAAGGCCGCGGCGGCGCCGGCGTAGCCGGGAAGCTCCGCGCCGTAGGCCATGGGGAAGGCCCGGGCCTCGCCGCCCCGCAGCGCGGGATAGGGCGTGTAGACCACCAGCAGCCCCCGCTCCCGCAGGCGCAGGCACAGATCCGCGTCGTACAGCGCCGCGCCGAGGGCGGGATCAAAGCCGCCGGCGTCGCGGAACCGCTCCCGGGAGATCATCAGGCATTCGCCGCTGACGGCGGACACATCCTCCACGATGGCCAGCTGGCCGAAGTAGCCGGCCCCGGCGCCGTCCGCCCGGTAATGTCCCCGGCCCAGCAGCCCGCCCCGGCCCAGGCCCAGCACGAGCCCGGCGTGGCGCACGCGCCCGTCCGCGAAGGTCACCAGGCCGCCCACGGCGCCGGTGTCCTCCCGCTGGCAGAGCATCAGCATCTCCCGGATCCAGGCGGGGTTGTCCGTCCGCAGCCCCGGGGCGACGAACAGCAGATAGTCCCCCGCGGCCTCCCCGGCGGCCGCCTGCAGGCGCTCGCCGGGCGTGGCGCCCCGGGTGGCAATCCGGCATTCCAGGGGCAGCCCGTCCCCCGCCGCGGCGGCCAGGGCCGCCAGATCGGCCTTCGCCTGCTCCGGCGCCGCGCCGCCGTCCATGATCAGGGAAATCCGGGGGCAGCCCCGAATCGGATAGGTGACGTGGTACATGGTGGGATAGACCGGCGAGCTGGCGACCTCCGCCTCGATGCCCCGGGCGGCCAGCGCGTCCCGCACGGCGCGCACGCCCGCGTCCACCGCGTAGGTCTTGCTGCCGATATCCCCCGCCACGGAGGCGGGATGGCTGCGCCAGAGATAGAGAATTTTCGGAATATGAACGATCCGCCGGGCCTGGGCGGTGAGCCGGAGGATCAGGTCGTGATCCTGGCTGCCGTCAAAGGCGGAGCGGAAGCGCCCGGCCCGCTCCAGAAGCGCTGCGCGGAACACCGTCAGATGGCAGATGTAGTTGTTGGCCAGCAGGTCGTCCGGCGCGAAATCCGGCTTAAAATGCAGCCCGATGACCCGGCGCCGGTCCGGAGAGGCGAAGACCATCTCATCGGAATACAGAAAATCCGCGTCCTGCGCCGCGATGGCGGAGGCCATCTCATACAGCGCCCCGGGCAGCAGCAGGTCGTCATGGTCAAACAGCGCGATATAGCTTCCCGTGGCCAGCTCCAGGCAGGCGTTCGTGTTGGCGGAAATGCCGCCGTTGCGCTCCAGCTTCCGGTAGCGGATCCGGGGATCCCTCTCCGCGGCCTCCCGGCAGAGGGCCTCCACCTCGCCGTGCGCCTCGTCGCTCCCGTCCGCCAGGCACAGCTCCCAGCGGGAGAAGGTCTGCGCCTGCACGGAGGCGATCATCTCCCGCAGAAAGTCCGCCGGCGTATTGTACAGCGGCACCAGCAGGCTGAAGGAAATGTCCTCCGGAAAGGCGGTTTCCCGCTGCCGGCGCAGCGTCAGGGGCGCGGGATTCAGCAGCCGGCGGACGAACTTGCGCTCCGCGTGCTTCCGCCCCAGGCGCAGCCGGATCCGGTGCAGCGTTTCCGCGGGCCCCTCCCGCAGCAGGCACAGGCCCATGCTGCAGGCGAAGCCGATCAGATTCTCCTGCCGCGCGAAGCGGCGCAGCAGCGCGCGGGGGCCCTTTCCCTGTTCCATGCGTTCTCCTTCTTCCGTCACCGCAGGCTCCGCAGCTTCCGCACCAGGCGCGTGGAGAGCCGCGTGTCCATCTGCCGCTGCAGGGCGGTCAGCTGCTCGGTCAGCGATCCGTTCTGAATCAGCGCCCGGTCCCGCTCGACGGTCAGGGCCTGCAGCTGCTCCTGCAGGCGGCGGTTTTCCTGCTGCAGGCTTGTCAGCTGGGCCTCAAAGCCCGAGGTCTGCTGCCGCAGGGTGGCCAGCTGCTGCTCCATGGCGTCCCGTTCGCCCTCGGCCCGGGTCACCTTTTCCTCCGCCGTGCGCACCGCGTCCATCCACTGGTTCAGCAGGTTCTGCCGCTCCTCGGCCTCCGCCTGGCGCTGCGCCAGCTCCTCCTGCAGGCTCCGGGTCTCTTCGCTCTGGCTCATCGGCCTTCCTCCTCCTCAACCGGGAGATACCTCTCCCAGATTTTTTTGCGCTTCTGCGCCTCCAGCTCCTGGAACACCGCGGCGTAATCCGGCACGCGGACCGCCCGGGCCAGCGTTTCCTCCATTTCCTCCGGCGACAGGAAGCGGGCCCGGCCCGTGAAGCGGACCCGGGCGATCTCCTGCTCCGGGGAGACCGGCAGCTCCAGGAAGGGAATCCGTCCCGGGAAGGCGATGCCCTCCGGCGTCAGGAACCCGTTGGTCCATCCGTAGCGCTCCGGGGGGAGCACCTGCGCGGCGCCCGCGGCGTCGTACAGCTCCACGCGGAAATCCTCCAGCGCCAGCAGCTCCACCATCGTGGGGTCAAAGCGCAGGCTCTGCAGCCCGGTGACCGGAGCGGGCAGGCGGAAATCCGCCTCGTACCGTTCCCCGTGGAACACGCGCTCCAGCGTCAGGCCGGTGCGCTCCGAATAGCCCTTTCCGTCGTTCTGATACAGATGCGCCACATCCCGGTGGCCGTCCGCCCAGCGGTGATCCGCAAAAATGTCCCGCACCCAGGCGGACATGGAGGGCAGCCCGTGATAGTGCAGCGTGGCCTGGAACAGCGCCCGGGTCAGGGGCTGGGCCGAGGGGGCGCGGAAGGAGAGCATCGGGTCGTCCGTCAGGAACAGGAACCTTCCGCCCTCCCGCAGGGCGTTGGTGACCGCGACCTGGCGGTCCGTGAGGGTGAAGGTCTGCCCGCTGGCATAGGTCAGGGTCAGGGACACGTCCTCCAGCACGAAAAAGCCCTCCCGCGCGGGGTCGATGCGCAGCCAGCGCATGCCCTCCGCGTCCGCCTGCCGGGCGGAAAAGTCGAAGGCCAGCTCGATGCGGGCCAGGTGCGGATCCTCCTCCTCCCCGTCGTAGGGAATCGCCTCGTAGCGCACGGGGACCTCCAGCGA
>CAMNCR010000189.1 GCA_946534455.1 uncultured Clostridia bacterium
CTGACGGCGTTCATCCCCATGCTGATGGATACGGGCGGCAACTCCGGCTCCCAGTCCTCGGTGACGGTCATCCGCGCCATTTCCCTGAACGAGCTGACCTTTGGCGACCTGCCGAAGGTGATCTGGAAGGAGGTCCGGACGGCGGCGCTGTGCGGCATCTGCCTGTCGATGCTGTGCTTCGGCAAGATTATGCTGGTGGACCGTCTGCTGCTGGGCAAAGAAGAGATTACGGCCCTGGTGGCGGCGGTGGTCTGCCTGACGATGGCGGTGACGGTGCTGTGCGCGAAAATCGTGGGCTGCACGCTGCCGATGCTGGCCAAGAAGCTGGGCTTTGATCCGGCGGTGATGGCGAGCCCGTTTATTACGACGATTGTGGACGCGCTGTCCCTGCTGGTCTATTTCGGCATTGCCTGCGCACTGCTGCCGGGACTGGCCTGAGACACGGACTGTGAGCGAAAGACAACAGGCTGAGCGATGGCTCAGCCTGTTGTGCCCCGCGGGGCGGAGGACGGACGAATGAGCACGAGAAAAAACGCGATGTACAATGTGGGCTATCGCCTGTTTTCCGTGCTGCTTCCGCTGGTGACGGCCCCCTATCTGTCCCGCACGGTGGGGACGGACGGCGTGGGGCTGTATTCCTACGCCTGGAGCATCTCCTACGTCTTTGTGCTGGTGGGCATGCTGGGGCTCAATGATTACGGCGTGCGCGCGATCGCGCAGATCCGGGACGACCGCAAGGCGCTGGACAGAACCTTTTCCGCCATCTGGCAGATGCAGCTGCTGGTGGCCGGAGTGACGCTGCTGGCCTGGTTCGGCTACGTGTTCTGGATCGCGGAGGAGGAGCGGCTGATCGCGCTGCATCTGACGATGATGAGCGTCAGCTGCCTGGTGAGCTTTGACTGGTGTCTGATGGGGCTGGACATCTTCCGGCCCATCGCGCTGCGCAATACCTTCGTCAAAAGCCTGGCGGCGGTCTGCGTGTTCCTTTTCGTGCGGAGCCGGGAGGACCTGTGGATCTACGCGCTGGTCTGGAGCGCGGCGACGCTCCTGGGCAATCTGAGCTGCGTTGTGTCCCTGCGGGGCCGGGTGACCTATCGCCCGGTGCCCTTCCGGGAGAGCCTGAAGCATCTGAAGCCCTGCGCGGTGCTGTTTATTTCCGTGCTGGCGGTGAACATCTACCGGACCATGGACAAGGTCATGGTCAGCGCCATTGCGGGTGTGGATGAAAACGGCCTGTATGAGAACGCGGAAAAGATCATCTACTGCCTGAGCGGCTTCATCTCCGCCATCGGTACGGTGATGATGCCCAAGGTTGCGCATATGCAGCAGCGGGGGGAGACGGAGCGAATTCGGCGGCACATTCTCCGGAGCATGGATCTGATTCTGTGCATGGTCAGCGCGCTGGCCTTCGGCGTGGCGGCGGTGGCGGACCGCTTCGCGCCGCTGTTCTACGGGGAGGCCTTCGCCTATTCGGGCGTGCTGATGGCGCCGCTGGCCTTCACGCTGATCATGATCGGATTCGCCAATGTGATCCGGACGCAGGTGGTGCTGCCGCAGAAGCGGGATTCCATCTTTGTCCGGAGCGTCTGCGCCGGCGCCGTGGTGAACCTGCTGGCCAACAGCCTGCTGATTCCCGGCCTGAAAAGCATGGGGGCGGTGGTGGGCACGCTGCTGGCGGAGCTGACGGTGCCGGTGGTGCAGTACCTGATCCTGCGCAGGGAGCTGCCCTATGGCCGCTTTCTCCGCTTCGCGGCGATCTACGGAGCCTTTGGCGCGGTGATGCTGGTGTGCGTCCGGGGCGTGGGCGCGCTGCTTCCGATGGAGGGCTGGCCCGCTCTGGCGGTGCAGGTGGCCGCGGGCATCCTGGTCTATGGCGGGCTGTGCCTGGTGTACTGGAAGCGGACGGGAACGGAGCTTCCGCTGCGCCGGGGCACCCGGAAACGGACAGAAGAATAAAACGCAATCCCCCCGCGCCGCGGGGGGATTGCCGTACAGGCGTAAAGCGAGAAACGTCAGACGGGACGATACAGCTCGAATTCACCGGGCATGGCGCGCGTCTCGAAGACGGTTTCGCCGTTTTTCCGGTACAGCGGGCAAAGCACCCGGGCTTTTCCGGTGCGGGGATCCTGCCTCAGGGGCATTTCCAGGCCCTCACACTCTCCCTGCACATGGATGCGGATGGCGCCGGGCTGCGACGCGGAGGTCGCATAGGGATAGACGACGAAGGCGCCGTTGTCATAGGTGAACAGGCTGATGCCCGCGCCGCATTCGAGATACACCCCCTGGGAGGGGAATTCCCGGCGGAGGCGGGTCAGGCAGGCCTCCGGCAGCTTGTAGAGATCCGGGAAGCGGTCCGGAACGGCGAGCGTCAGCATCTGGCCCTTTCCGTAGGTATCCCGCAGCAGCACGCCGTAGCTTTCCTCCGTGTCGGCGACCTTCACCAGGGCCCAGGCGGAGTTGTTCCGGAACTCGCAGACCGGAATGCCGATTTCCTCCCGGCCCTGCGGGAATTCCAGAGCCGGACGGGGATCCGCGGTTTCGACCCGATAGTTCCGGCCCTGCACGCGGCGGCCCGTGAAGCGGATGGAGGTCATGCGCGGCATGCCGCGGGACATGGCGGCTTCCAGGAAGCCGCTGGTCACCAGCGCCCGGCCGCCCTCCGCCACATACTTTTCCAGCTTCTCCACAATGTCCGGATCGCAGGCGGAGGAGCGGGTCAGCAGGATGGACGGGGCGGATTCCGGCCAGTAGGGCGTGCAGACCACGGGAAGGCCGCACATCCCCAGGAAGTCCTGCACGTTATCCTCGCCCTGACAGTTATCCGGCAGATAGCACACGGTGCCGACGGGCTGCCCGCAGTGATCCAGCAGCGCATCCAGCCTGTCCAGCTGATAGCCCAGCGGCGGGACGAAGCGATTGTCCGTCAGGGCCTGGAAGCAGAACATCATCAGCTCCTTCGGACGGGAGAAGGCGGTCAGATAGACCTGCTCCAGATACTGCTCGGTGATGTGCAGATCGAAGGGGTCGAACCATCCGCCGCCGTTGTGGCCGGGCCACATGCTTTCAAAATAGGTCATGAGGGAAAAGCTCAGATAGCGGGGAAGGTGCTGATCCGTGGTCACGGTATCCCGCGCCTCGGTCCCTGTATAAATCCGGTCGAACAGCCTGCGCTGCGCGGCGGGGTTATAGCCCGTTTCCTGATAGCTTTCCGCCCAGTTGGGGTACTTGATGGTAATCTGGCAGCGGGGGTTGGCGGCCTTGGCGGGGGCGATGATGTCCTCCCGGCTGACCTTCTCCATCAGGGCGAGGCGGTAGGCCTGCCAGCTGCCGTCCGTGATGCCGTGGGCGCGGTTATAGTCGTCCCGTCCCGCCCGGCAGGCGTCGCAGGTGCAGTTGGTGAAGAAAAAGTCATCAATAATAAACTCGTCAAAGTGCGCGCCGGTGAAGGCGCTCGCCTCGCGCAGGCGGGAAAGCATGGTTTCGTCATTGTAGCAGAAGGTGTCGAACAGGCGCTGCTTGGGCGCCTCGCCCTCCGGGGTGGGAATGGTGGTGGTCAGGCCGCCGGCTACCTCGACCCCGTGCTTTTCAAACAGCTCCCGGCACAGGGCGACGTGGGCCTCATCCGCCAGGACGCCGCCGCGGAAGGGCTCCAGATACACCTTATCCGGCCGGAGATAGCGCTCGAAGAACTGGATATCCTTCTCCAGCTTCTCCCTTTCGGCGTGCGCGGTCGCCTGCGCGACAAAATAATAGACCAGCGTGAAGTTACGATAGTGTCCCAAACCGAACGCCCCTTTCTACAAGAATAACGGAAGGATTGAGGGCATTATACAGGGCTCCGGAGGGGAAAGCAATGCCGGAAAGAGGGCTTTTTTCAGAAAAAGCAAGGGTCCGGCAGAAAAAGGGAGCAAAGGGGAAATCACGAAGCAGACGGGAACGGACGGAAAAGCGCATTCTACCGAAAAAGAAATTTGCAAAGTTTGCCTGAATATGATAGTATAAGCAATAAGTTTTCTGTGCCGGAGGGAGTCTCCCGGCGCTCTCAGCTTGCGGACAATGGCTTACGCCGTTGGTCTCAGCCTTTTAGGCTGTAAATATTTTTTAAGGAGGAGTTCCCATGAAGAAACTGTTGGCTCTGCTCATGACGCTGGCTATGCTTCTCTCGGCGTGCGGTCTCGCGCTGGCCGATGTAGATGCGGCGAACGTTCCGGATCAGCCTGAATTTCAGGTCATGACCCTGGGCAACTACAAGTATGGCGAGGATTACACCTCTCTGTACGACAAGGTCGGTAAGGACATCACCATTGCCGATGTGCATGAAGACGAGGAAACCGGCTTCGGATACATCACCGTGGATGGTGAGGAGAAGCTGCTGGGCCTGGACTTCCTGACCATGGCGATGGTTTATAATACCCAGCCTGCCGGCGACTATGAGACGGAAGACGACGTCTACGCCGCCTGGTGGAAACTGTACATCACCCGCTGGAATTATCTGCTGCCCGAAGTGCCGCTGTACAGCAACGAATACTATGATCTGTACAACGCCGAGATCAAGGGCGTGCAGGAGCATCCCACCAACCCCTTCTGGGGCCCCGCTCGCGCTGTGATCGACTGGACCTCCGAAAAGGCGGACAACTCCATCATCCTGGGGTCCTCCACCGAGCTGTCCGGTCAGTTCCGGTACGCTGCCTTCGGTAAGTCCTCTCCCGGATCCTCCGATAACGATATCGAAGGCCTGACCACCGGTCTGGAAACCGTCGCCACCACCAAGGAGGGCGGCTACGAGTGGAACGATACCGTCGTTGAGTCCCATGAGGAGACTGAAAACGAGGATGGTTCCCTGACCTACACCATCAAGATCAAGGACGATCTGAAGTTCTCCGACGGCAGCCCCGTGACCGCGAAGGACTATGTGGCCTACACCATGGCCAGCCTGTCCCCCGTGTTCACCGAGGCGGCTTCCCGCGAGACCTCCGGTCTGACGATCGCCGGCTGGAAGGATGCCTATCAGCTGTACACCGGTCCCGACAGCGAAGCGGGCACCAAGGAGCTGTCCGGTCTGCGTCTGCTGGATGACTACACCTTCGCGGTGACCATCCCCGCGGATTACGCGAACTACTTCTACAAGATCACCTACGGCGGCTTCTCCGCGAATTACGCGGCGGCCTGGCTGGGCGAGGGCGTTGAAGTGAAGGACGACGGCAATGGCTGCTACCTGTCTGACGAGTTCTATGCCAAGGACGAGGAAGGCAAGTACATCCAGGCTGCGAAGATCAACAAGCTGTGCACCGACATCAGCGAGGAGAACTACGCGAGCTATCCCTGGTCCGGTCCGTATGCTGTGAAGTCCTTTGACAACACCGACTCCACCGCGACCCTGGTTCGGAACGAGTACTTCAAGGGCAACTACGAAGGCGCTGTTCCGCACATCGACACCATCATCTACAAGCGCACCGTTTCCGCCACCCAGATTGAAGACTTCAAGGCGGGCGGCCTGGATGTCATCGCGGCCATCACCGGCGGCGCCGACACCGACAACGCGCTGAAGCTGGCGGACGAATCCGAAGGCAAGTATGTTTACACCCACTACAGCCGTGCCGGCTACGGCAAGCTGGGCTTCCGCGCCGACTACGGTCCCGCGCAGTTCACCTCCGTGCGTCAGGCCATCGCGCTGTGCATGGATCGCGCGCAGTTCGCCAAGGACTTCACCGGCGGCTACGGCGGCGTGGTTGACGGACCGTACTACACCGGTTCCTGGATGTACAAGGCCGCTGTGGATCAGGGTCTGATGCTGGACAGCTATGCGACCTCCGCGGACGCGGCGATCGACGTGCTGGAAGCGGACGGCTGGGTCTGGAACGCTGACGGTACCGAGTACTCCGGCGAGGGCGTTCGCTACAAGGCGATCCCCGCGGATCAGATCAACGAGAATGACAAGATTTACCAGTCCGTGGACGGCACCTACAAGACCGTTGAAGTCAACGGCGTGTATCTGATGCCCCTGGTGATCAACTGGTACGGCACCGCTGACAACGAGTTCACCGATCTGCTGCAGACCGGTCTGAAGGAAAATGAGAACGTAGCCAAGGCCGGTATGGTCGTGTACAACACCATCGGCGACTTCGCTCCCATGCTGGACGAGCTCTATCAGCAGGCTGTGTACGGCTTCTATGCCGGCACGCCCATGTACTGCGCATTCAACTTCGCCACCGGCTTCAACTCCGCGGCGTATGACTATGCGTTCAACATGACCATTGATCCCGCGATGTATGATGACTATTCTTCCTACTACATCAAGGACTACGCCGACATCTGCTGGCTGAAGTAATGGTTCCGTAAAGCGCGTGCATCCGGCGGCGTTTTGCCGCCGGATGCATTTATTCTCGTTCTGCTGATTTGATCTCTCAATGTAAGGAGCGCTCTCCATGGCAAGATATATCGTGAAAAGGCTGGTCTACATGTTTCTCGTCTTCTTTCTGCTGACGTTCATTCTGTTCGTGCTGTATCATCTGATGCCGGCGAACCGGGCGTACACCGACGCGAGAACCGAGATTCAGACCATGAAAAAGCTGTCGGAGGAAGAAAAGGCCACCAAGTTTGATGAGCTGTATCTGAAATACCAGCGCCTGTACGGTACCGACACGGATAACAATCTGATTCTGTACCTGCGCTGGCTGGGACTGTATCCGTACTATGACGGACATTACTCCGGCATTTTTCAGGGGGACTTCGGCTTTTCCTACGACTATAACCTGCCTGTCGTGGAAGTGGTTCCCGTGCACATGCGCAATTCCTTCCTCATCGGCATCATCACGGAAATCGCGGTGCTGGCCATCACGATTCCGCTGGGCATCAAATGCGCGGTGAAGAAAAACAGCCGGTTTGACCGGTTTACGCAGTTCTTCACGCTGATCGGCTTTTCGACGCCGAGCTTCATTATTTATATCGTCTTCATTGTTTTCTTCTGCTCCATTCTGCACTGGTTCCCCGTTTCAGGCATGAAATCGCCGGGAACCAACTATACCGGATGGCGGAATGTGCTGGATGTGCTTCATCACGTCACCCTGCCCACCATCTGCCTGACCTTCGGGTCCCTGGCCTCCATCACCCGCATTACCCGGGCGTCCATGATTGACGCCCTGAGTCTGGACTGCATCCGGACCGCGCGGGCCAAGGGGCTCAGCGAAAAAGTCGTCATTTACAGCCATGCCTGGCGCAACGCCCTGGTCCCGATGGTTTCGATCATCGTCGGCGGGTTCTTCGGAACCATTTCCGGCGCCATGATTCTGGAACAGATGTTCGGCTTCAAGGGCATGGGCCTGCTCTTCCTGAGCGCCATGCGGACGGCTGACTACGATATGATCATGTTCCTGGAAGTGATATATACCTTCATCGGGCTGTTCTCCAACCTGGTGACTGACCTGTGCTACGGTCTGGTGGATCCGCGGGTCCGCATCAGCAAGTAAGGAGGAAAGAAGCAGATGAAGAAAAAGGAAAATGTGTTTCGCACCCTGGCCCGCTGGCTGGTCCGCTGGATCTTCGGACTGAGATACGAGGAGAAATGGTTCGGGCTGAAGGAGAAAAAGCCCGCCGAGGTCCAGTTCAAGGACGGTGTGCCGGATGACTCCGAGCTGATTGTCAGCCCCGGCAAGCAGATTCTGCACCGCTTCCTGGAACGGAAATTCGCGGTGTTTTCCGTGTTTGTTGTGCTGATCATGTTTGCGGTGGTCTTTATCGCGCCGCATTTCATGACCAAGTATTACGACGCCTTTACCGAGACCACGCAGAAGGACCTGCCGCCCACGCTGGACTTCATGAACGTTCCGGGAGAGCTGAAGGACAACATCAAAATGATCGACTCCTACAGCAGCTTCTCCGTGGGCCTTTCCAACGACGGCAAGGTCTATGTCTGGGGCATCGGCGGGATTGGCGCCACGGGCATTGACGTCAAGCAGATCCCCGAGGAGGTGCGCAGCGCGAAAATCGCCTACGTGGCCGCCGGACAGGATCACATCATCGCCATCGGCGAGGACGGCCGTTTCTATGGCTGGGGCAGCAACCGCTTCGGCCAGTTCGAGGCCACCGACATCGTGCGGGAAAACCCGAATCTGGAGCCCATTCCGGAGGAAGTGAGCAGCGGCAGCCTGGATGTGAATCACATCAAAAAGGTGACCTGCGGCTATCAGGCCTCCGCCATTCTGATGGACGACGGCACGCTCTATATCTGGGGCAACAAGCAGACCTACGCGAACATGGATAAGTTCATCGGCCGGACGAACATACTGGACGTGGACTTCACGCTGAACTATGTGGTGGGCCTGGATGCCAAGCAGACCAGCGTGGTGACCGGCACCAAGGGCCTGTTTAACAAGGCCACCAGCACCATCGGCGGGACGAAGGCCGAAAAGATGTCCGACTTCCTGAACGGCCGGAAAATCAATGAGGTTCGGGCCACCACCACGAGCATCTGCCTGCTGCTGGACGATGGCAGCATCGCGCTGACCGGCGACTTCCAGTCGGACGTGGTGGATGTTCCGGCGCTGGAGGAAGGGGAGCGCTTTGTCGACATCCAGGCGGGCTCCTATCACTTCACCGGCCTGACCAACCTGGGCCATGTCTATTCCTTCGGCGGCGACCACTACCGCCAGGCCGAGGCGCCCGAGGTCAACGGGGCGAAGAAAATCTATGCCGGCGCGTTCCAGAGCTACGCGGTGGATGAAAACGGGAAGCTGCTGGACAAATGGGGCCTGAAGGGCTATCTCTTCGGCACGGACGACCGGGGCGCGAACATCGCGGAGCGCGTCGTGGCCGGCGGCCGCATCACCATGACGGTGGGCGCGGTGGCCGTTATCATTGAGATTATCATCGGCGTCAGCATCGGCCTGATCGCGGGCTTCGCGGGCGGCTGGGTGGACATCTTCCTGATGCGTGTGGCGGAGGTGTTCAGCGCGATTCCGCTGTATCCCTTCATGCTGATTCTGAGCTCGCTGCTCTCCCGCGCCTCCATGACGACGGATCAGCGGCTGTACATGATCATGGTGATCCTGGGTATTCTGGGCTGGCCGGGCTTTGCCTACATCACCCGCGCGCAGGTGCTGGTGGCGAGGGAAAGCGAGTATGTCACCGCCGCCCAGGCGATGGGCGTCAAGCCGCTGCGGATCGCCTTCAAGCACATTCTGCCCAACATCGTTTCCGTGATTCTGGTGAACATGACGCTGAGCTTTGCCGCGTCCATGCAGACGGAGACCTCCCTGTCCTTCCTGGGCTTCGGCGTCAACTATCCGCAGCCCAGCTGGGGCAACATGCTGTCCCGGGCCAGCAACGCGGTGGCCGCCATCAACTTCTGGTGGCAGTGGGTGTTTACGTCCGCCATTCTGATCATGACGACCGTGTGTATCAACACCATCGGCGATACGCTGCGGGATGTTATGGATCCGAAGTCGTCCAACGATAAGTAAAGGAGGAGATGGAATCATGCCTTTGCTCGAAGTCAAAAACCTTCATACCTTCTTTACGACCAAGAAAGGCATCGTGAAGGCGGTCAATGACGTATCCTATTCCCTGGAAGCGGGAAAAACCATCGGCATCGTCGGAGAGAGCGGATCCGGAAAGTCCGTTTCGGCCATGAGCATCCTGCAGCTGCTGGATGGAAACGGGTACATTGAGAGCGGCGAGATCCTGCTGGAGGGCAGGGATCTGACGAAGCTTTCACAGAAAGAGATGTGCGAAATCCGCGGCAACGACATTTCCGTGATTTTCCAGGAGCCCATGACCAGCCTGAACCCTGTCTTCTCCGTGGACCGGCAGCTGTCCGAGCCCTTCATGATTCATCAGGGCATGGATAAGAAGGAGGCGCATGAGAACGCGCTGAAGATGCTGTACGATGTGCAGATTCCGAATCCGGAGGTCGTCATCAAGCAGTATCCCCATCAGCTGTCCGGCGGCATGCGCCAGCGGGTCATGATCGCCATGGCCCTGGCCTGCAAGCCGAAGATTCTGATCGCGGACGAACCGACCACGGCGCTGGATGTGACCATTCAGGCCCAGATCCTCAAGCTGATGAACGATCTGAAGGAGACCACCGGCACGGCGATCATCTTCATTACCCACGATCTGGGCGTGATCAACGAAATGGCGGATGATGTGGCGGTCATGTACTGCGGCCAGGTGGTGGAGCAGGCGCCGGCCAAGGTGATTTTCCAGAATTGTGAGGAAAGCCATCCCTATACGGAGGGCCTGATGCTCTCCATTCCCCGGCTGGAAATCGAAAGCGACCGGCTGGAGCCCATCCCCGGCGTTGTGCCGCATCCGCTGGCGCTGCCCAAGGGCTGCAAGTTCGGACCGCGCTGCAAATACTGCACCCGGAAATGCATGGAAGAGGAGCCTCCGCTGACCCGGATCAACGAGAACCAGGCGATCAGGTGCTTCTACCCCAACAAGGAGGAACGGAACAGTGCCAACCACAAAAAAATTACTGTCCATTACTAATCTGAAAAAATATTTTCCGGTGGCCAAAACTTCCATCTTCCAGAAGAATAAGCTGTATGTCCGGGCCAATGAGAATATTTCCATCGATATCTACGAGGGAGAAACGCTGGGCATCGTGGGCGAATCCGGCTGCGGTAAATCCACGCTGGGCCGCGTGCTGCTTCAGCTTTATTCCCAGACGGCGGGCTGCACGCTGTACTACGGCGTGACGCTGGACGAGCTGACCCCGTCCTATGTCTACGACACGCTGAAGCATGAAGGGAAATACCGTCAGCAGCTGAGCCGCGCTACGGCGAAGGCGAAGGAGCTGCGCGAAAAGGTGGAGGCGGCCGGCGGAGAGGACGGCGCCGATTTCTACCTGCTGCAGGAGTGCAACATTGCCGAGTGCGAGGAGCAGACGCATCTGAGCAACCTGGTGAAGATTCTGGGCGGGTTTTACGTCCGGGACGATCAGGAGGGCATCCGCCTGCTGATGGAGCTGTACACGGAAAATAAGAAGCGCAATCAGCTGCTGGACAACCGGAAAAAGCACCAGATCAACCAGGAGCATCTGGCGGACGAGGCCAGCAACGCCCAGGGCAGCAAGGCCAACTCTCTGAGCACCCGTCGGGACCGCGCCGGAGCCGCCATGAGCGAGGCGGACAGGAAGGTGGCCGAGCAGGATCGGAAAATCGCGGAGCTGCGGACGAAGCTGGAGGCCGTCAAGGCGAAATACCGGGATGACCCGGAATTTGCCCGCTACGAGGAAATGCTGGACAACGGAATCGACCTGGCGCGGCTGACGACTCAGGAGATGCGGTCGCTGCGGAAAAACCTGCAGATCATCTTCCAGGATCCCTACTCCAGCCTGAACCCGCGCTTCACCGTGGGCCAGATCATCGAGGAGGGCCTGGTGACGCATCACTTCTTCAAGCACGGCTCCGCCAAGATGCGCGCCTATATTGTGGACACGATGGAAAAGTGCGGCCTGCAGGAGTACATGCTGCACCGCTATCCCCATCAGTTTTCCGGCGGCCAGCGCCAGCGCATCTGCATCGCGCGGGCCCTGGCGGTGCAGCCCAAGTTCGTGGTCTGCGATGAATGCGTTTCCGCGCTGGATGTGTCCATTCAGTCCCAGATCATTAACCTTCTGCAGGAGCTGAAGGAAAAGCAGAACCTGACCTATATGTTCATTTCCCACGACCTGTCCGTGGTGAAGTTTATCTCCGACCGGATTGCTGTCATGTATCTGGGCAGCATCGTGGAGCTGGCGGACAAGAAGACCATCTTCGACGATCCACGCCATCCCTATACGGTGGCGCTGCTGTCCTCCATCCCCACCACGGAAGCGGATTCCGCGGAGAAGGAGAGGATCATCCTGGAGGGCAACATTCCCAGTCCGGTGAATCCTCCGGCGGGGTGCAAGTTCTGCACGCGCTGCTATATGGCAACGGAAAAATGCCGCCGCGTACCCCCGGCGCTGGTCGAGATTGCCCCCAACCACTTCTGCGCCTGCCACTATCCGGAGCGGAAGCTGGATGAAAACAAGAACTTCCTTTTCAAGCTGAACGCTGAAAAGAAGGAGGCCTGAACGTGCGGCCATCGGAGGAAATGCGCAGGGAGCTGACGGAGGAGGAGGACCGGCTGGAAAAGAAGGATCCGGTCGCCATGTATCTCTCGGGGCTGCTGGTGATCGGGCTGCCCTGTCTGCTGCTGATCCTGCTGATCGTCGGCGTGACCCTGCTGCTGTTCGGCCGGTGAGGGAACGTGAAAGGGTCGAGAAAGAGAGCTTATGGGCCTGTTTGACAGTTTTGCGGGGCCGGGGAAATCCTTCAGCGATCTGAAGAAATACGTCGAGGATTTCGAAATCACGGAGACCCGGGACCGAAAGGGGAGAGCCCGGAAGGAAGCCCGCTACATCGGGCCCTGGACCGTGCTGCGGGAGGCGGGCGGAATGACGCGGGTCCGCCTCTGGTCCGCGCTGGGCATGGCGGCCTGCCTGACGGCGGCCTATATCCGGATGCTGCTGCTGAACCATCTGGTCAGCGGGCAGCTGCTGGTGATGCTGCCGCTGCTGGCAGGGCTGTTTCCGACGCTGTATCTGATCATGGGCGTGACGGCCCTTCCCTTCCGGGGAAGACCGATGCGCCGGGATCAGTACATGCACAGCTTCATCCGCTCCTTCCGGTCGGCAACGGCCGCGGGGGTGTGCGTGCTGGTGGGAGAAGCGGCGGCGCTGATTGCCAGGGCCATCGCCGGAGACTGGCTGTATCGCCCGGAGGACTGGCATTTCACGGTGCTGGGAATCTTCATCCTGGCCGCCGCGGCGGGCGTGATCGGGCTGCTGCGGGCGGTGGATGTGACGGAAAAGCCGAACAGCGCCTACCGGGACCCGAAAAAAACCTGATGAAATGAAAAAGACGCCCCGCCGGAGATCACTCCGGCGGGGTGCTTTGTAAAGGAGGGGTTATGAAGAAAGGAATTATTCGTAGCTGATGCTCCGGTTCTGGGTCTGATAATCCATCATGATGATCAGGGTGTGGCCGCGCTGCAGCTCGATCTCGTCGCCGTTCATGTCATAGAAAGCGGTGCGGTCCTGCAGGGTTTCGCGGTTCCAGACGCCGGGGATGTGACGGCCGCCCATGAAGAACTCCGCGTTGCCGGTGCCGGTGACGGTGGGCAGCGGGCCGTCCGTGGTGGGATATTCGCAATCCATGAACTGCACAATCACGTTGGAGAAGGTTACGGGATTGCCGTGGGGAATGCCGGTGCCGCGCTTGAGCACGGGGTAGATTTCGTCATACAGCTCATCCTCGGTGGCGACGTCATCCACGGAAACGTAGCGATAGTACAGGTTCTCCTCCTCATCGTACTCGATGATGCTGTGATAGGTCCGGTCGCCCCACTTGACATAGATGGTGCTGGCCTCATCGCCGTCCGCGGGCAGGGTGTCCGTGAAGCGGAAGGCATGGTTGGGCGCGGAGAAATCCTGGGGATAGACCTGGGTCATCAGGGAGGCGAGCATGGCGTAGGCGTTATGCGGACGGGCCATGACCTCGGTGTGATCCATGTACTTGTTCCAGGCCTTGGCGCCGGTGGTGCCGTCAAAGAGGAGGCCCTTCTGGTTCACGCCCAGGGACTTGAACTGATCATAGATATTGGTCTTCGTATACTGCTGACCGCCCCAGAAGATAAAGGCGGCATCCCACTCTTCCCGAATCCAGACGTGATTGACGCGCGCGCTGCGAACCGGACCGACATAATCCGGAATCAGATCGGAAAAGAGGTTGCTGATGCGGGTCTCGCCGTGCTTGTACAGCGGGGTTTCATAGACGATGTCCGCGTAGCTGGCGTTCCAGGGAGCCCGGTTGCCCATGCCGCCCTCATAGTTATCGATCTGCACCAGCGCGGGCGTGTACCGCCCGGTGACCGCCAGGCCGACGAAGTTATCCGGAATATCCATCTCGCTCAGGGTCAGGCCGGTGGTGGGGCTGACGTCGGGCTCGACGGGATTATCCCCGGTGGCATGAATCTGCACATCGCGGGTTTCAGCAGCGTTGATCATCGTGGGCTCTGCCAGGGACGCGGTCAGGGAACAGGCCAGGACGAGCGCCAGCAGCAGCGTGAACCATTTCCTCAAAAATATCAACTCCTTTTAACAAATTACAAACAATTATTAAGAAACCATGAACAGAATATCACAGAAGCGTGCCTGTGTCAACAGAGAAAATGCCTTGACAAAGTTTTTTTTCATGGCTATAATGACACCGTTCCGCCAGGAACGTTCGCTGGGGGTGCCATTCCGGCTGAGAGGGCTTGCGCCCGACCCTTGGAACCTGATGTAGGTTATCCTACCGTAGGGAAGCGGCATGTCTGATACCGTTTCCCGCATGCCCATCGGCATGTGGATTTTCTTTTTGGCGGAAACAAAAGAGAAACGGAGGAAGGAAACATGATCTTTGGACTGAGCGGAGCCCTGGCTGAGGAAGCCGAAGAGGCCGTGGAGGAAGCGGCGGAAGCGGTTCCTGGCTGGGGAGAGGAACTGGTTAAAAAGTTTACGGAAACACCGGGCATGGTCTGGATTGCCGTGGGCGTGCTGGTCGCGCTGGCGGCGATCATTCTGGCGGTCAGCCGGACGTCGAAGCGGTGGAACGCGAAGATGCTCGCCTTCGGCGCGCTGTCCGTGGCGCTGAGCTTCGTGCTGAGCTGCTTCCGCCTGTACCGGATGCCGCAGGGCGGCTCCGTGACACCGGCAAGCATGCTGCCGATCATGCTCTTCTCGGCGACCTTCGGCGTGGGGCCGGGGCTGCTGACCGGCCTGGTTTACGGCGTGCTGCAGTATCTGCAGGGCGGCTGGTTCGTGAATGTGTGGCAGTTTGCGCTGGACTATCTGCTGGCCTTTGCGGCGCTGGGGCTGGCCGGCCTGGCGCGGAAGCTGCCGAAGGGCTGGGGCCTGTACTGCGCAATGGTGATCGCCGCGCTGTGCCGCGCGCTGTCCGCGACGCTGGCGGGCATCATGTTCTGGGACACGGCGCCCTGGGCGAGCCTGGTCTATAACGGAACCTATCTGATTCCCGAGGTGGTGATCTGCATCCTGCTGGCGGTGTTTGTCGCCAAGCCCGTGATGAAGATCATGAAGAGCGCCTGATCCGGAAGGATGGGGCGGGAAGAGGAACGTGAGCGGATCACGTTCCTTTTTTTTGCGGCCGGAAGTTGCGCCGGAAAATGAAGTGCTCTATAATCAGAAACGGAAAACGGAGGAGGCGGATGATCCTTGCACGGGCAAAGGGAAACGGGACGGAAAGGACGGCGGGCGGCGGGCCTGGCGCTGGCGGGAATCCTGCTGGTGCTGCTGCTGACCGGCTGCACGGCGGAAGGACCCCTGAAGCGGTATCAGCTGAGCTCCGTGGAGCTGTTTGACACGGTGACGATGATCACCGGCTACGCTGAGAGCGAAGCCGCCTTCCGCGGGGAGGCGGATGCGCTGCTGGGGGAGCTCCGGGAGTATCATCAGCTCTGCGATGCCTATCATACCTATCCGGGCATGTCCAACCTGAAAACCATCAATGACGCCGCGGGCGGGGATCCCATCCGGGTGGACGCCCGCCTGCTGGCGCTGCTTCAATTCGCGAAGGAGCTGGCGGAGGAGACGCGGGGCACGGTGGACGTCACGCTGGGGCCGGTGCTGCGGCTGTGGCACGCGGCCAGGGAGCAGGGCCTGGAGCATCCGGAGACCGCCGGCGTGCCGGAGCGGGCCGCGCTGGAGGCGGCTCTGGCGCACTGCGGATGGGAGCATGTGGAGCTGGATGAGGCCGCGGGCACGGTCCGGCTGACGGATCCGGAGGCCGCGCTGGATCTGGGAGCCGTCGCCAAGGGCTACGCGGCGCAGCGGGTCTGCGAGACAAGATCGGGCAGCCTGCTGGTGAATCTGGGGGGCAATGTCTGCGCCACCGGACCCAAGCCGGACGGAGAGCCCTGGACCGTGGGCGTTCAGGATCCGGACGGAACCGGCTCGGACTACCTGCAGGTGGTGACGCTGTCCCGCGGGGCGGTGGTCACCAGCGGGGATTATCAGCGGTATTACGAGGTGGCGGGGGTCCGGTATCATCATCTGATCGACCCGGAGACCCTGGAGCCGGGGAGAAGATGGCGGGCCGTCACCGTGCTGCACGAGGATTCGGGTCTGGCGGACGGCCTGTCCACGGCGCTTTTTCTGATGGACCGGGAGCAGGGCGAGGCGCTGCTCCGGGAGACGGGCGGCGAGGCTCTGTGGATCAGCCCGGAGGGAGAAATGCTGATGACCGACGGATACGCGGAGCGCATGCGGAGCCTGCCCTGAGTTTGACAGGAGCAGGGCGGGGCCCTATAATAAGACCCATATCCGGGAAAGACGAGTCCGGGAGGAAGGTATATGAAAAAAGCTCTGGCGGCGCTGATGTGCGCCGCGATGCTGATGGGGGGAACGCTGCCCGCGCTGGCGGACGAGGCGGTGCCGCCCACGGTGGAGGAGGCTCCGGTGTATGAGCCTCGGGAACAGTTCTACATAGAATCGGGAGAGAAGCACTACGCGGAGGGCTACAGCGATCCCACGCTGGAGATTCATATCACGGACGGGGAATATCTGGGGACGACCTGGATGGCCGCCCGGATCCGGGTGGCCTATCCGACGCAGCTGCGCACCTACATGGCCGGCGGCCGGTACGGCAAGGCGACCACGGAATATGTCCGCTATTACGCCAAACGGCTGAACGCGGTTTTTGCCATCAATGACGACTGGTTCATGAACCGGGGGAACGTGGGCAGCGTGATCCGCCAGGGCGTGGAATACCGGGCCATGTGCCGGGGAAACTATGACATTCTGGGGATCGACGATCAGGGCGATTTCCACGTTTTCCGCAACGCCACCAACGAGGATATCGCCTCCTTCGAGGGAACGCTGATCAACACCTTCACCTTCGGCCCCGGGCTGGTGCTCGAGGGCGAGGCGCAGGAGGTGACCGTGAACAACAACATGGGCGCCTTCGCGGCCGCCCAGCGGATGGGCATCGGGCAGATCGGACCGCTGGAATACATCTGCGTCTGCTGCGAGGGGCCGGAGGATCCGGGCTCCAAGGGGCTGACCCTGCAGGAATTCGGCGAGCTGGTGGCCTCCTTCGGCGATGTGAAGACCTTCTACAACCTGGACGGCGGATCCTCCTCCACGATGTCCTTCAAGGGCAACACCCGGAAGGGCGGAGAATCCTTCTTTGCCAAGATCAACTCTCCCAACAACCCCAAGGAGCGGGTCGCGGGAGGCTGTATCTATTTCGTCAGCGCCTGGAGCACGGAGGAAGCTGGACAGAATGATGGAGATTAACGGTCTGGCCTACGCCCTGTGGACCGCGGGCGCGGTGCTGCTGGGCCTGGCGCTGTTTGCCCTCGCGGGGCGGAAGCTGGGCAGAGGGGCGCGCGCGTGGACCGCGGCGCTGGCGCTGCCGCTGGGGCTGCTGGGGGCGCGCGCGTTCTATGTGCTGGCGCGGCTGGAATTCTTTGTGGAAATCGGCGGCTGGAACTGGCTGTGGCCGGAGGACATGTTTTCGGACTGGGGCGTCGCGACGGGCTTTGCGCTCTGGGGCGCCGTGGGCGGATGCGCCCTGGCGGCCTGCCTGGCGGGCCGGATAACCGGGCAGCGCACGGCGGACATTCTGGATGCGCTGGCTCCGGCCGGCGCGCTGGCCATCGGGCTGTACCGCTTCGGCGAGTTCTGGATCGGCGAGGGCGTGGGGCCTTATGTGGAAACGGAGGCGCTGTGCTTCTTCCCGCTGGCGATTGTCAACGAATGGGAAGAATGGAAGCTGGCGGTCTTCGTGATGGAGGGGCTGGCCGCGCTGGTGATTCTGGGCGTGCTGCTGCTCCGCGGAACGCGGGGACGGCCGGGCGACCGGGCACGGCTGTTCCTGATCCTGTTCTGCGCGACACAGATCGTGCTGGAGAGCCTTCGAAGGGACAGCTTCCTGCGGTGGATGTTTGTCCGGGTCAGCCAGCTGACGGCGGCGCTGGTGCTGGCGGGGCTGATGGCGGCCGCCATCGTCCGCTGGAGGCGGCATCCGGAGCGGGAACCGCTCACGGGGCGCCGGGTTGGGCTGTGCTGCGGGCTGTTTCTGCTGGGGGTCGGCGCCACGATCGCGCTGGAGTTTGCGATGGATAAATCCGCCACGCTGCCGCTGTGGCTGGCCTACGTGCTGGAGGCCTGCTGCTGCGTGCTGCTGGGCGTAACGGCGGGACGGATCGTTCTGCCGGGCGGACGGAAGAGGGAAGGAGAAAAAACGCGATGAGAAAATGGGGTGCGCTGCTGCTGGCGCTGTGGATGGGACTGATGCCCGCGATGGCGGGAGCGACCATGGCGGTGGACGAGGATGACAACAGCCACTATACGCTGCCGATTTCGGATACCCCCGGCCAGCCGGTGCAGGAGAAATTCTTTCTTTCGGACTATGAATATGAGGATCCGACGCTGAAGATTGTCATCACCAGCGGACAGTGGAGCGGATGCACCTACTGGCTGGCGGATGTGGAGATCGCGGATCCGAGCCAGCTGCGGACCACCTCCGCGGACGGATGGGACAGCAACGGCGTGACCTCCGCGACCCGGATGGCGCAGCGCATGAACGCGGTGCTGGCCATCAACGGGGATTATTTCAGCTTCCGCGGGATCGATTACGTGGTTCGGATGGGAACGACCTATCTCAACCATCTGCGGGGCACCCGGGACGTGCTGATCATCGATGAGGACGGCAATTTCCACGGCTATGAGGCGCCGGAGAGAAAGGACATTCCGGAGACCATCGACGGGAAAAAGATTATCAACGCCTTCTTCTTCGGGCCGCTGATCGTCAACAACGGCAAGGTCCGGCAGGGCGGCTACAGCGGCCAGTGGATGGCGGCGGACGCCCAGAGCCAGCGCATGGCGATTGCGCAGGTCGGCCCGCTGAAATACCGGGTGATCTGCGTGGGACCGCCGGCGGGCAAGGATAACCCGAAGGGGCTGCCGCTGGACAAGTTCCGGGAGTTCGTGGCGGGCATGGAGGATGTGCAGGTGGCCTACAACCTGGATGGGGGCGACAGCACCTATCTGATTCTCAACGGCCTGAAGGTCAACTATCCGGAGAACAGCAATGCCCGGGATATCGCGGATATCATCTACTTCGCTTCCGCGTATCCGGAAAATCCATAAAAGCGGGGCGGGAGGCGGCTTCTTCGAAGCAGCCGGCCCCGGAGCGGAGGACAATATGACGGCATATGGCATCATGGCGGCGGCAACGGTTGCCGTCGCCTTTGCCCTGTATGGGGTAATCCTGCGGAAAAGGAAGCTGCGTCCGGGTCTGGCGCTGGCGGCGCTGCCCCTGGCGGCGGTGCTGGCGCTGCTGTGCGCCAGGGCCGGCTATGCGGTGCTGCTCCAGCTGGAGGATCTTTTCGTCTGGGGAGAGTGGAGCACGCTGACGGATTTCCAGGCGCGCAGGCTGTGCTTTGTCACCGGCGCGGTGGGCGCGTGCCTGGGGGTGGCGCTGGCCGCCCGCCTGTGCCGGGTGCCCGGTCGGGAGGCCATGGACGCCTTCGCGGCGCCCGGCGCCCTGCTGGTGGCCGGACTGCGGCTGGCGGAGGGACAGCTGGGCAAGTTCGGCGCGGGCGTTCTGGTGGAGGGAGAGGGCTGGCTGAACGGCGCGCCGTTCACCATCGCGGACACCTGGGGCGACCGGTATGTGGCGGTGTTTTTCTGGGAAGCGGTCGTGGCGCTGGTGATTTTCCTCTTTGCCCTGCTGATGCGGGAGGGCAGGCCGGGCGTCCGGTTCGAGAAAACAGCCTTTGCGCTGTGCCTGTGCCAGGTGCTGCTGGAAAACATGCGGAATCAGAGCATGCGCTGGGGCTTCGTGTACGTGGAGCAGCTGCTGTGCGCGGTGATTCTGATGGCGCTTGTGTGGCGGGCATGCCGCAGGCATGAGAAAAAGCAGGGCCGCTATCGCCCCTGCCTGTGGATGGCGTGCTGCATGATCGGCGTGGTGGGAGAGGAATTCGCCCGCCAGAAGGGCGGAAGCGAGCTGCTGGCGGAGGGCGGATACTTTCTGATGGCCGCGATCCTGCTGGGGATGGCGCTGATTTACAGGAACGCGGTCCGGGAGACGACGTCCCCGGAGGCCCGCTGAGGAGAGAACGCGCATGGGCAGAACATTAACGCCGATCCAGCAGATTGAGCAGAGCATCGTCAAGCGCTACCATGAAACGCTGTGGAGTCCCTTCTGCAGGGCCATCAAAAAGTATCAGCTGATTCAGCCGGGGGACCGGATCGCCGTGTGCATCTCCGGGGGCAAGGACAGCATGCTGCTGGCGAAAATGATGCAGATGCTCCACCGGCACACGGCCATTCCCTTCGAGGTGCAGTTCCTGGTCATGAACCCCGGGTACAACGAGGAAAACCGGAAACGGGTGGAGGACAATGCCCGCCTGCTGGAAATCCCCTGCACGGTGTTTGAAAGCCGGATCTTTGACATTGCCAACACGCAGGAAAAGAACCCCTGCTATCTGTGCGCCAGAATGCGCCGGGGGTGTCTGTACAAAAAAGCCCGGGAGCTGGGCTGCAACAAGATTGCTCTCGGGCATCATTTTGACGATGTGATCGGGACGACGCTGCTGGGCATGTTTTACGCGGGCCAGCTGCAGGGCATGATGCCCAAGCTGCATTCCAAAAACTATCCGGGGATGGAGCTGATCCGCCCGCTGTATCTGGTGCGCGAGGAGGACATCATCGCCTGGGCGGGAGCCAACGGGCTGTCCTTCATTCAGTGCGCCTGCCGCTTCACCGAGCGGGCCGAGCAGGAGGAGCATGCCTCCAAGCGCCGGGAGGTCAAGGCCCTGCTGAAGGAGCTGAAAAAGACGAACCCCAGCATCGAGGACAATATCTTTTCCAGCCTTCACCTGCTGCAGCTGGACACGATGGTCGGCTGGAAGTACAGGGGAGAGGCCCATTCCTTCCTGGACGACTATGACGACCGGGGACCCGGCGCCTGAAGCCGGAGGCCGGGATCAGGAAAGGGCCCGGTCGCAGATCAGCGCGGCGCAGATCAGACGGACGACGCTCTCATTCAGCTTTTCCTCCGTCAGATGGGGCAGCCTTCGCCGCTCCACCGCGTCGATGATCTCCTGAATATCGCTGTCCTTTCCGGGCATCACCAGGTCATTTCCGGCGGCGATGCACTTGGCGGCGCTGGAGCCCCCGCCGTTGGTGGTGGACCAGTCGGTCATGATATAACCGCGGAAGCCCCACTCCTTCCGGGCGACGGTCGTGCACAGATCCGCGCTGTTGGCGGAATGGACGCCGTTGATCCGGTTATAGGAGGTCATGATCGTCATCGGGCCGGCCGTCTTCACGGCCGTCTCGAAGCCCTTCAGATAGATTTCCCGCAGCGCACGCTCGGAGATCATCTCGTTCACGTGCATCCGGTTGTCCTCCTGATTGTTGCACGCAAAGTGCTTGATGGAAACGCCGACGCCCGGCTTCCGCTGCACGCCGCGGGTCATCGCGGCCGCCATCAGGCCGCTGAGAAGCGGATCCTCCGAATAGTATTCAAAGTTCCGGCCGCACAGGGGATTCCGGTGAATGTTCATGCCCGGCGCCAGCCAGACCGCGATATGGAAGGCCCGCAGCTCCTCCGCGACCGCGGCGCCGACCTCCTCCACCAGGGCGACGTCGAAGCTCTGGGCCAGGAGCGTGCCGATGGGGATGGCGGTGGCATACTGATAACGCAGCTGAGCGCCCTCGTGGCGCACCTTTTTTTTGAAGAAACGGATTTCCAGCATTTCGAACCAGTCCCGCGGCTGCAGAATGTCGCCGGAGACGGGATCCACCTCATATTCCGGATTGATCCGGAGGCCGGCGGGGCCGTCCGCGAGAATCATGCCCGGAATGCCATGCTGGCTGAAGGCAACGGTTTCGCCCGCGGCGCCGGGCACCCGGGTCGCCTGGGAGCCGACGATTTCCCCGGCCATGGCGCTGCGCGCGCCCACCACGAGGCAGGCCTTGTCCCGCAGGGTCATTTTCGCCGCGATGTCCCGGGCCTGCTTTTCCGTCGCCGGATCCGGGGCGTAGCCGGGAACCGCGGCGGCCGGAGCGCTTCGGGCTTCAAGCGCGGCGGAGGTGATGCGGATCTCCTCCAGGGGGAACGCATATTCCTTCAGATCCAGATCCGGGTGCTCCGGAACGATTTCCGCAAGCGCTTCCTTCAGCTCGCAGATGGGGGTCAGCTGCTCCAGATCGACGGTCTGATCCAGCCGCAGACACACGGCGGGCGTCAGCGCGCCGGCGTTTTCCCCGGCGAACACGCCGTAGGCTCCCGCCTGCAGGATCCAGGCGGAGCGGCCTTCATGATAGGAGGCGAGCTGGCGCAGATCAAAGGCCAGATGCAGCGTCTCCTCTCCGGCGGGGGCCAGCAGTCCCGTCTTTCCAAAGGCGACGAGCCGTTTCTGCTCCGTTGCCAGCTCTCCGGAGGGGCAGGCGGCATACAGCTGGACGACGTGCTTTCCGGCGCAGGCCCCGGTATTGCGAACCTTCACGCCGACTTCCAGCCGCGTTCCGCGCAGGGCGGCGGAGCAGACCTCCCCGGAAAAGGAGGTGTAGCTCAGCCCGTATCCGAAGGGATACCGGGGCCGGACGCCGAAGCTGTCGAAATAGCGATAGCCCACATAGATGCCCTCGGTGTAGAATTCCTCGGTCAGGTTGCCGTTCCGGTGAGAGAAGGTGGCGGAGGAGGGATAATCCTCGTAGCGGAGGGCATAGGTATCCGTCAGACGGCCGCTGGGATTCACGCGGCCGGACAGAATGTCCGCCACGGCGGTCCCGCTCTCGCTGCCCGCCTGGGACATCAGCAGCAGCGCGTCCACCCGGCAGGTGTCCACGAAGGAGAGATCCATGATCCCGCCCACGTTCAGCAGCACCACCACCGGCAGGCCGAAGCCGCCCAGAATCCGGAGCTCTTCCTCCTCCCGGTCGCTGAGATAATAGTCGCCCTTCTCCGCGCGCCGGTCGGCGAATTCGCCGGAAACCCGCGTGATGACGTAAACCACCGCCTCGGCTTCCCGCACCGCTTCGGGCGGGATGGGAAGATCCGGCAGGGCCGGGGTCAGGGTGGCGTGGGCGTGATACAGCTTCCGGGGATCCCGCTCCCCGCCCAGCTCCCGGTAGATGCGTTCCTTCCAGTCCTCCACGCTTTCGGCATACGCCCGGTCATACTGATCCAGATAGGCCGTGTTGACCACCTGGAAGCCTGCTGCGCGCAGCCCCGCGTCCACGGTGACCGTGTTCCGGGAGTTGACATCTCCGCTGCCGGTGCCGCCCTTGATGGTATACCGGCTTCCGCGGCCGAAGAGCGCGAGCTTCATGCCGGGCCTGAGGGGCAGGATGCCGCTGTTTTCCAGGAGCACCATGCCTTCGGCTGCCGCCCTGGCGGACAGGCGGCGCAGATTGGTTTCCCGTTCGGTGATTTCGGGCGTGTCCTGCCCGGGGTACCATTTTTTCATGGAATGCGTCCTCCGTTTTCTTCAGGGTTGATGGGCCGGTGATTCGCTGCCGGGCAGCCAGGTGCCGGGTTCAAAGGGCAGCATGTAGGCGTTGGCCTGCAGCCTGCGCTTTTCCGCGAGGGCGGGATTATCCTCATTTTTGCCGTTGCGGTAGCGGAAGCAGATCGCGTCCAGCGATTCGGGACGGTGGATGCCGAAGCCCTGCACCAGATCGCAGCCGATTTCCCGCAGGAAGGCGGCCTGGGCATCGGTCTCCATGCCCTCCGTCAGCGTATAAACGCCCATTTCATGGGCCAGCTGCACCATGGCGCGGAGAATTTTCCGGTTCGCTCCGCCGTGATCATCCAGATGGCTGAGCATCTCCTTATCGAACTTGACCAGATCCACGTCCAGCCGGCTGAACACATTCAGGGAGGAATAGCCGCTGCCGAAGTCGTCCAGCCAGATGCCGTATCCCCGCCTGCGCAGCTCCCGGATCTGGGCATGGAAGGATTCCCTGCCGATGGCCATGTCCTGCTCCGTGATTTCCAGAATGAAGAAGCTTTTCCCGATGCCGTACCGGGCGATGTCAGCCTGCGCCAGGATCCGGTCCAGCTCGTCCGGCACGTTCAGATAGTCAAAATCCTGGGCGGAGAAGTTGACGGACACCGGCATCAGCGGAAGCCCGCACGCCACGCGCTGCTGAACCTCCCGGCACACCTGTCCGAACATGTACAGATCCAGCTGATGGAGCAGGTGATACTTTTCCAGCGTGGGAATGAACTCGGCGGGGGAGATGATGCCGCGATTGGGATCGATCCAGCGGGCCAGCGCCTCGAAGGCGGCGACCTTCTGGCTGCTGGCCCAGACGATCTTCTGATAATAGACGCGGATCCATTCCTTCTCCAGGGCGGTGGAGAAGTTTTCCACGATGTAGCGCTGATTCCAGTAGAGCTCATCCGCCTCCTGCGCGTAAAAGCGGCAGATTTCGTTCAGATCGGTGCCCAGGCGCTTCAGGGCGTGCTTGGCATGATCCACGGCCTTGGTGGTCAGAGAATCCTGCTCGTAAATATAGATGCCGGCCTGAATCCCCGTGGTATTGCCATAGGCGTTGGTCTTGATGGCTTCATTCACCTCGCGAATCCGCCGGACCAGCGATTCCCGGGAATCCAGCGGGCAGATGAGGATGAAATGGTCGTCCGCCCCGCGCATGACCAGCTCATGGGCAAAGGTTTCCCGCAGGCAGCGGGCGGTGAGCGTCAGCAGATCGTTTCCGCGGGAAAAGCCGTACTGATTGTTATAGGACTGCATGGAGTTGACATCCAGATACACCAGAACCGGGGTTTCCCCCCGCAGGCGGAGCGCATGCACGCGCTCATCGGCAAACTGGTGGAGGTAGTTGATGTTGGGCAGCCCGGTCAGCGGGTCGTTGTAAAACTGGTCCTTCTGAAAAAGCTTATACTTGTCGGACAGCAGGGAAATCATATCCTCGCTGTCCGTCACATCCAGATAGACCAGCACGCCCAGCTCTGCCCCATTCGGCATGTACTGCCACTGGCCCACGGCGTGAATATAATGATATCCGTCCGCGTGCAAGCAGCGGAACAGCAGATTGTAATCGCTTTTATGCTGGGCAAAGGCCTCTGTCGTGCGCACGACAACCCCCACGTCATCCGGATGCATGCGCTCGTAGCGGCTGGCATGCAGCCAGGAGCGCATGTTCTCCCGACTCATCTGAACCAGATTGCAGAAGCCATCCGAATAGAGGATGGGTACAATTTCCTCCTCGACCTGCTGATAGAAGACGATGGGAACAGGGAGCGCTTCATAAGCCCTGCGGATCTCCTCGGGGAACGAATACATTTGGTTTTCTCCTCTCTGAATGAAAAGCATATCAGTCAGAAATCACCCGTATTGTAAACCAGGCGGGGGAGAAAAGCAAGATGAAACCCGGAAAAGGCAGGAGGAGGGAAACTGTCCGAAACGGCCTGCTTCGTACCAGAAAAAGACGCTTGACAAGGGTTGGGAAGGGGCATATGATGCCTGCGGCCCGGATTTCCCCGGCTTTCGGAGCGGCCGGAGGCGGGAAGCGGGCGGGCATCGGAAGAGAACGGACGGAGGGATGCCCGCGGGACCGGGCCGGAAACGGGAGGAACCTATGTCGCGTACCATGACGCGTGATTTAACGGAAGGGAAACCGATGAAGCTGGTGGTTTCCTTTGCCTTGCCCCTGCTGTTCGGCATGTTGTTTCAGCAGTTTTACAGCTTCGTGGATACGGCCATCGTGGGCCGCTATCTGGGTGCGGAAAAGCTGGCCGCGGTCGGCGCCACCGGATCGGTGAACTTTCTGATCGTCGGCCTCTGCCTGGGGCTGTGCTCCGGGTTCGCCATTCCGATCGCCCAGGCCTTCGGCGCCCGGGACGAGGCGGAGGTTCGCCGGAACGTGTGGCATGCCGTCGTGCTCAGCGCGGGCATGAGCATCCTCTTTGCCGTCGCGGCGACGCTGCTGTGCAGGCCGCTGCTTCGGCTGATGAACACGCCGGAGGAGATCATCGCGGATTCGGCCCGGTATATCGGCATCATCTTCGCGGCCATTCCCTGCTGCGTGCTGTACAACATGGCCAGCGGCATTCTCCGCTCCCTGGGGGACAGCCGCACGCCGGTGCTCTTCCTGGTCCTGGCCTCGCTGATCAACATCGTGCTGGATCTTTTCCTGATGCTGGTCTGCGGCATGGACGTGGCGGGCGCGGCCGTGGCGACGGTGATCAGCCAGCTGCTTTCCGGCATCGGCTGCGTCGTGGTCATGGTGCGCCGCTTCCCCATCCTGCGGCTGAGCGCGGAGGACCGGCGCTTCTCCTGGAAACGCGCGCGGGGCATGCTGGGCATCGGCCTGCCCATGGGGCTCCAGTTTTCCATCACGGCCATCGGCTCCGTCATGGTGCAGTGGTCGGTGAACGGGCTGGGCGTGGACGCGGTGGCCGCGGTCAGCGCCGCGGGCAAGATCAGCATGTTCTATTGCTGCGTGTTTGACGCGCTGGCCTCCACCATGGCCACCTTCTCGGGCCAGAATATCGGCGCGCGCAAGCTGAACCGGGTGCGGGAGGGACTGAACGCCGCGGGAAAGATCGGCGTGGTGTACTGCCTGCTGGCCTTCGGCACCGTGCTGCTCTTCGCCCGCCAGATGCTGAGCCTTTTTGTGGATCCGGGGGCCGCGCCGCAGGTGATGGAGCGGGCCGTTCAGTTTCTGCGGATCAACGCGGCGTTCTATATTCCGCTGCTGTACGTGAACATCGTGCGGCTGTGCATTCAGGGCATGGGGTACACCCGCGTGGCCATGTTTGCGGGTCTGTTTGAGATGGTGGCACGGACGGCGGTGGCGCTGCTGATCGTGCCGGTGTCCGGCTTTACCGGCGCCTGCTTTGCCAATCCCGCTGCCTGGATCATGGCGGATCTCTTTCTGTTCCCCTGCTATTCTCATATCATGAAGACCCTGCCGGGCAGGCTGCTGCCGGGAGAGGAGCCCGGAACCGGGTCGGGGGACGAGGGGCGGAGGGACAGGCCCATTCATCTGCTTCGGAGTCGGAAAGCGGCATAACACAAAGAGGGGATCGCGCGAGCGCGATCCCCTCTGTTCATTGGATTACCCTTCAATCAGAATGGTTTTCTTTTCCTCCACCTTCTTTGCGTCCTGCTTCGGCAGGGTCAGATGCAGCACACCGTCCTCAAAGCGGGCCTTGATATCCTCCTCCCGCACATGCTCCCCGACGTAGAAGCTCCGGGACATGGCGCCGGCGTACCGCTCCTGGCGGAGCATCTTGCCTTCCTTGTTCTCTTCATTCCGCTCCAGGGATTTCTGCGCGGAGATGGTCAGGTTGCCGTCGTGCAGCTCCAGATGCAGCTCATCCTTCTTGAAGCCGGGCAGATCCACATCCAGCTCGTAGCCGGTTTCGGTTTCCTTGACGTCCGTCTTCATCATGTGCTGCGCGTTCTTGCCGTACAGCGCCTGCTCAGGCTGCCAGAAGCCGCGGAAGAAATCACGGTCGAAGTTGTTAAACATATCCATCAGGTTTTCACTAAACAGCGTCGGAAGATAAGTACTCATATTACAGACCTCCATTCAGTCAAGGATTGTTTTATTTCGATGGGCGCTTCCCCGAGTCCGGTGAGGCTCCCGTGGTCTTTCGCACCGCCCCGCTCTCTCAAGCGCTGATTATAGTATAGTCAAAAGTCAAAGAAAGTCAAAAAATAGAATAGTCAGAAAAGGTCAGATAGTCGGAATGCGATGCACTTTTCGGCTAAAAGCTCTGAAAATCATCAAAATTCTTCGTATTTCAAACAAAATAAAAAGCCGGGAGGCGAGGGCCTCCCGGCAGGGAAGGGACGGAGGACTATTCCTTTCTGAACTTCAGCCAGGAGGGCAGGGTCAGCCTGCCCTTGCCGCGCCGGCTGAGCACGACGCTCTGCAGCATGATGAACAGCCCCAGCATGGCGCCGTTGGCCATTTCCTGCCACCAGGAGTCGTTCAGGGGGCTCAGGGCGATGATCTTCTGAATCGTAGCCAGGATCATGGCGCCGAAGAAGGTGCCGATCACATTGCCCACGCCGCCCGTCAGCAGGGTTCCGCCGATGATGGAGGCGGCGATGGCGTCCATCTCGCTGCGCATGGCGACGCTGGCGTTTCCGGCAGGCTTATGCATCAGGAAGACGAAGCCGGCCAGGCCGCTGAGCAGGCCGCTGAGCACATAGGACAGGAAACGGGTCCGCTTGACGTTGATGCCCAGGGTCAGGGCGCTGGCCTGATTGCCGCCGATGGCGTAGATGTTTCTGCCCAGGCGGGTGTAGCGCAGCATCAGATAGACCAGGAGCACGATCAGCACGGCCACAATCGCGCCGATTTCCAGCTTGGCGGGAATCAGGTTGCCGTTCTTGGCCGTGTAGCCCAGGAAGGGAATCTGCAGCTTGGTTTTGACCAGCTCAGTGAAGCTCTCATGGGCCACCTTGACCGGGTTGACGGAGAGGATGGTGGTCAGTCCCCGGGAGAGGAACATGCCGGCCAGCGTGACGATGAAGGGCTGGATTTCCAGGTAGCTGATCAGCGCGCCCTGCCCGATGCCGAAGAGCAGTCCGATGCCCAGCGCCAGCAGGAAGGTCAGCAGGATGCTGAGGGGTCCGCCGTCGCCCTGGGTGTTCAGGAACAGGGCGCAGGCCATGACGGTCAGCCCGATGACGCCGCCCACGCTGATATTGATGCCGCCGCCGATCATGACGATGGTCAGGGCGCAGGAGATGATGATCAGGGCCGCGTTGTCATTCAGCAGATCGAAGAGCTGCTGAGTCTTCAGGAAGCCGCCTCCCAGGAACAGCATGGCGGCCGCGTACATGAAAACGAAGATGCAGATGCTGATGGTCATCAGCAGCTGGGCGTCCGTGAGCGGTTCACGGCGACGGACGCTGCCGGAGGATTTCAGGACGGACACTCAGGCCACCTCCTTTCCGGCGGTCCCGGCGGAGCCGGAGCGAAGCCGGTTCCACAGGGCGGTCAGCCGCGCCTTGACCACCGGCGAGCCCGCCACCACGATGACGATGATCACGATGGCCTTGTAGGCCTTGACGTTGACCGTGGCCACGTTCATGGCGTACAGCGTCGTGGTCAGCATCTGGATGATATAGGCGCCGAGGATGCTCCCGCTCAGGCGGAAGCGGCCGCCGCCCAGGTTGTTGCCGCCGATGGCAACCGCCAGAATGGCGTCCATTTCAATATCCACCAGGATCGTCTTATGGCTCAGGTTGCCCAGCCGGGCCACCCCGATCACCGCCGCGATGGCGACGCAGATGCCCAGGAGGCCGAAGCTGAGGAGCTTGGTGGCCACGGGGTTGATGCCGTTGAGCCGGGCCGCGCCCTGGTTGATGCCCACGGTCTGGGAATACAGCCGGGTGTTGGTCAGGCGGAAGATGAGCGCCAGCAGCAGGCCGACCAGCACCACCGCGAAAATGGGCGTGGGCACGGGAATGCCCGGAATGGTCATGCCCATGGCGCTGATGATGGGGCTGTTGATCTGGGGCGTCGCGTCTCCGTTGATCCAGTAGGCGATGGAGCGGCCGCAGGAATAGAGGATCAGGGTCGCGATCATCGGCTGGATGCGGAAGACGGCCACCAGCGTGCCGTTGAACATCTTGAACAGGATGGTGACCACGCAGCAGGCGAGGATGCCCAGAATCACCACGCCGACGTTGATGCTCGCAAAGCCGAGAACGACCTTGACGAAGATCGCGCCCGCGATGGCGCCCACGGCGCCGACGGAAATATCCTGGCCGCCGCAGGAGGCGGTCACCAGGGTCATGCCCATGGAGATGATCGCCAGCTCGCTGGCGCTGTCAATGATGCTGATCAGGTTGCCGCTGAGCACCGGGTTGCCGGCGTTGTTGGTGGCCATGCTGATGCTGAAGAAGGACGGATCGCGGAAGAGGTTGAAGAGCACCAGCAGCGCGAGGGCGACCAGCGGAATGATCAGCTGGCCGAGGCCGGAGGTTCCGCGGCCCTTGACGGAAGAACGCATGTTACTGTTCACCTCCCGCAATGGTTTTCATGACGGTTGCCTGGTTCAGGTCGGATCCCGTCAGCTCGCCGACGATTTTCCGGTCCCGCATGACGATCAGCCTGGAGCATACGCGCAGCATTTCCTCGATTTCCGAGGAGATGAAGGTCACGCTCATGTGCTGCTCCTCGGCCAGCTGCAGCACCAGCTTCTGAATTTCCAGCTTCGTGCCGACGTCGATGCCGCGGGTCGGCTCATCGAGAATCAGGAAGTCGGGATGGGTCAGGAGCCAGCGGGCCAGAATCACCTTCTGCTGGTTGCCGCCGGACAGGCTGCCGATGGGGGTATCCTGGCTGGCGGTCTTGATCTGCAGGGCCTTGATGTATTCATCCGCGAACTGCTCCATCTGGCTGCGGCTCATGGGATGGAAGAAGCCCTTCATGACCTGGAGCGCGAGAATGATATTGTCCCGGACGGACAGATCCGCGATGATGCCGTCGCGCTTCCGGTCCTCCGGCAGATAGCCGATGCTGGCTTTCATGGCGTCGTAGGGCTTGCTGATCCGCACGGGCTTGCCGTGAACCATGACCTTTCCGCCGGTGACCCGGTCGGCGCCGAAGATGGCGCGCACGCTCTCGCTCCGCCCGGAGCCCAGCAGCCCGGTGAAGCCGTTGACCTCGCCCTGGTGAATCATGAAGTCGAAGGGCCGGCTCTCCGTGCTGGAAAGCCCCTGCGCCTGGTAGACGACCTCGCTGCCGCTCAGGCTCTTGCGGCCGACCTCCTCCAGATCAGCCAGATCGTTCAGATCCTTGCCCATCATCTTGGCGACCAGCTCCACCTGCGGCAGATCCTGCACCACGTATTCACCGACGAGCTCCCCGTTGCGCAGCACGGTGATGCGGTCGCTGACCGCGTACACCTGCTCCAGGAAATGGGTGACGAAGATGATGCCGACGCCCCTGCGCTTCAGATCCCGCATGAGGCCGAAAAGCATTTCCACCTCTTTTTCGTCCAGGGAGGAGGTGGGCTCATCCAGGATCAGCACCTTGCACTGCATGTCCACCGCGCGGGCAATGGCCACCATCTGCTGCACCGCCAGGGAGCAGCGGGACAGCTCCTGCCGGGGCCGGGCAGGAATCCCCAGACTGTTCAGGATTTCCGCCGTCTTTTTCTCATATTCCTTCCAGTGAACGATCCTGTCCCCGGTTCTTCCGATGAACATGTTTTCCGCCACCGTCAGGTTGGGACAGAGGGTGATTTCCTGATAGACCGTGCTGATGCCGATCTTCTGGGCGTCCTGCGGGGAGCGGATGTGGGCTTCCTTCTCGCTTCCGTCCACATGGATGCTGCCGCCGTCCTTTTCATAAACGCCGGTCAGCACCTTGATCAGCGTGGATTTGCCTGCGCCGTTTTCGCCCATCAGCGCGTGTATTTCACCCTTGCGCAGGGTAAAGTCCACGTTGTTCAGCGCCCGCGTGCCCGGGAACTGCTTACAGATCCCGCGCATGGTCAGTACAACGTCATTTTGCATCTGGGGTTGCTCCTTCCCGGCTCCGGGTGTCCCGGAAGCCGCCTGATTCCTGTAAAGAAAGCGCGGTATGAACGCGCGCCCTGACGTTTGTTCATACCGCGCCGGATTCCTTTGCGAAGAAAGGATTACAGTCCGTAGGTGTCGATGTCTTCCTGGGTGATGGTGGTGGCGTCGAAGCCCTTCTCCACGGAGATGATCTGATTCAGCTCGTTCAGGCCTTCGATCTCGCCGCCGGCTTCCAGCGTCTTGATCATCTCATCGATGACCACCGCCTGGAAGGGGCTGCACTGTCCGTCGTAGTTCCACTCGCCGGCCAGCAGCTTTTCCAGCGCCCACTTGTTGCAGTCAAAGCCCATGATGATGACGTCGCCGTTCACGCCGTGGGTGATGCCGGCAGCATCCAGAGCGGCCACAACGCCGTCCGCCATGCCGTCGTTCTCAGCGTACACGATGTTGAACTTCTCACCGGCGTTGATCGCGGCTTCGGCGATCTTCCGGGCTTCGTTGGGATCCCAGCTGTCTCCGCCGGTGCCTTCGCGGACGATGGTCCACTTGTCATCCGCGGCGACCTTCTCGGTCAGCGGATCGGAGCGGCCGATCTGCGCGGCGCTGCCCAGCTGGCCCTGAATATGCAGAATGTTGTACTCTTCCAGACCCAGGCTCTCCAGCCAGGCCACGGCGGTTTCGCCTTCCTGCCGCATGTCGGAAACGACAGCCGCGGTGTAGTTGGAAGGATCGGTCTCGATCATACGGTCAAACAGGAAAACCTTGATGCCGGCTTCCTTGGCTTCCTCCAGCACTTCGTCCCAGCCCGTGGTCTCGGCGGCGGAAACGAGGATGTAGGAAACTTCATCATTGATGAAGGTGCGGGCAGCTTCCAGCTGCTTATCGGCGGTGGGAGCGGTG
>CAMNCR010000190.1 GCA_946534455.1 uncultured Clostridia bacterium
GCCCTGACCCGCATCGATCGCTGGTTCCTCTTCCGCCTCAAGCACCTGGCGGAGCTGGAAAACCGGATTGCCGCCGAAGGGCTTCGGGACGGGGACTATGCCCTGCTCAAGCGCATGGGCTATCCGGATTCCGCCATTCGCCGCCTGGCCGGCGTCTCCTCCCTCCCCGGCTGGCAGTACAGCTATAAGATGGTCGACACCTGCGGCGCGGAATTTGCCGCCGAAACGCCCTATTTCTATGCCTGTACCGACGAAGCCTGCGAATCCCGCGCCCTGAAGCGCTCCGGCAAGCCCGTCGTCATCGTCCTGGGCTCCGGCCCGATCCGCATCGGCCAGGGCATCGAGTTTGACTACAGCTCCGTGCATTGCGTCTGGACCCTGCGCCAGATGGGCTATGACGTGGTGATCATCAACAACAATCCCGAAACCGTCTCCACCGACTATGACACCGCGGACCGGCTCTATTTCGAGCCGCTGACGCCGGAGGACGTGATGAGCGTCATCCGGGTGGAAAAGCCCATCGGCGTCGTGGTGGCCTTCGGCGGGCAGACCGCCATCAAGCTGACCCAGTTCCTGGCGCAGCAGGGAATCACCATTCTCGGCACCAGCGCGGAATCCATCGATATCGCGGAGGACCGGGAGCGGTTTGACGCCCTGCTGGAGCGGTTCGGCATCCGCCGTCCCCGCGGCATGGGCGTGCGCACCATGGAGGAGGCCATCCAGGCCGCGGAATCCCTGGGCTATCCGGTGCTGCTCCGTCCTTCCTATGTCATCGGCGGACAGAACATGACCATCTCCCGCTCCCGGAAGCATACCATCGCCTATATGGAGCGGATTCTGGCCGGCGGCATCGAAAACCCGGTGCTGGTCGATCAGTATCTGCCCGGCATCGAGCTGGAGGTGGATGTCATTTCCGACGGAACGGATGTCCTGATTCCCGGCATCATGGAGCATATTGAGCGCGCGGGCGTCCACAGCGGTGATTCCATCGCCGTCTATCCGCCCTTTAACCTCACGGAGAAGTTCCAGGCCCGCGTCTGCGATATTTCCACGAAGCTGGCGCTGGCGCTGGGCACCCGGGGACTGGTCAATATTCAGTATCTGATTTACGATCAGGAGCTGTATGTCATCGAGGTCAATCCGCGGGCTTCCCGCACCATTCCCTACATCAGCAAGGTCACCGGGGTTCCCATGGTTGATCTGGCCTCCCGGGTCATGCTGGGCGAATCCCTGGCTTCCCTGGGATACGGAACAGGCCTCTATCCCGTGCCCCCCTGCTGCGCCATCAAGGTGCCGGTCTTTTCCTTCGAAAAGCTCAATGACGCGGATTCCATCCTGGGTCCGGAAATGAAGTCCACCGGCGAGGTGCTCGGCATCGGCATCACCAAGGCGGAGGCCCTGTTCAAGGGGCTCACCGCGGCAGGCTATTCCCTGTCGGCCGCCCGGGACAATTCCCGGATCGGCATCCTCCTCTCCGTGGAGGACGAGGATTTCCCGGATGCCATTTCCGTCGCCCGCCGCTGCTATGATCTGGGCATCCATCTGTATGCCACCAAGGATACCGCGCGGGCCATTTCCTCCGTCGGCCTGACGGTGGCCCCCGTGGCCGATCCCAGAATCAGCGATGAAATCATCGGCCTGATGGAGGGCGGCGAGGTCAATTACATCATCTACACCGGCGCCGTGAAGGATGACACCGTCGGGGATTATACCGTGCTCCATCGCCGGGCCATGGTGCTGGGCATTCCCTGCATGACCTCCCTGGATACGGCCAACGCGCTGCTGGATATTCTGGGCTCCCGCTTCTCCGCCTGGAACACGGCCCTGGTGGATATCAATCATATGCGCCGCTGACCCTGCCTATTGAAAGCGGACGGTTTTTTCTGTATAATCTCCTCATCCCTGATGACTGAAATAATCTGCGGGAGAGGAGATTTTTGATATGGAAATTACACAGGATATCCGCTATATCGGCGTCAATGATCATCAGATCGATCTGTTCGAGGGTCAGTATGTTGTGCCCAATGGCATGGCATATAATTCCTACGTCATTCTGGATGAAAAGGTTGCCGTCATGGATACGGTGGATCAGCACTTCACCCACGAATGGCTGGACAATCTGGCCGCTGCCCTGGCCGGCCGCCAGCCGGACTATCTGGTGGTTCAGCACATGGAGCCGGACCATTCCGCCAACATTGTCCATTTCCTGAAAAACTACCCCGATGCCACCGTGGTTTCCTCTGCCAAGGCCTTCGCCATGATGAAGAATTTCTTCGGTCAGGAGTTCGAAGACCGCCGCATCGTGATCAAAGACGGCGATACGCTCCCTCTGGGCCGGCATACGCTGACCTTCGTCGCCGCCCCCATGGTGCACTGGCCTGAAGTCATGATGACCTATGACAGCACGGATCATGTCCTCTTCTCCGCGGACGGATTCGGGAAATTCGGCGCGCTCGACGCGGACGAGGACTGGGCCTGCGAAGCCCGCCGGTATTACTTTGGCATCGTCGGCAAGTACGGCGCGCAGGTGCAGGCCGTGCTGAAAAAGGCCGCCGGTCTGCAGATCGACACCATCTGCCCGCTTCACGGCCCCATCCTGTCCGAAAACCTGGCCTACTATCTGAATCTGTATCAGACCTGGTCCAGCTACGGCGTGGAAAGCGACGGCATCGTCATCGCCTACACCTCCGTCTACGGCCATACGAAAAAGGCGGTCGAGCTTCTCGCGGAAAAGCTGCGCGCCAAGGGCTGCCCGAAGGTGGTCGTGAACGATCTGGCCCGCTGCGATATGGCGGAGGCCGTGGAGGATGCCTTCCGCTATGGCCGGCTGGTGCTGGCTACCACCACCTATAACGCCGATATCTTCCCCTTCATGCGGACCTTTATCGAGCATCTGACGGAGCGGGGCTATCGGAACCGCACCATCGGCTTCATCGAGAACGGCTCCTGGGCTCCCCTGGCTGCGAAGGTCATGAAGGGAATGTTCGAAGGCAGCAAGGATCTGATCTTCGCCGAGCCCGTCGTCCGGCTGACCTCCGCGCTGAACGATGTCAGCCGGGAGCAGATCGAAGCCCTGGCCGGCGAGCTCTGTCAGGACTATCTCGCCCGGCAGGATAATACTGCCAACAAGAACGATCTGACGGCTCTGTTCCGCATCGGCTACGGGCTGTATGTGGTCACCTCCAACGACGGCCAGAAGGACAACGGCCTGATCGTCAATACGGTTTCCCAGGTGACGGATTCCCCCAACCGCATCGCCGTGTGCATCAATAAGCAGAATTACTCTCATCACGTCATCCGGCAGACCGGCATTCTGAACGTCAACTGCCTGTCCGTGGACGCCCCCTTCTCCGTGTTTGAAAGCTTCGGCTTCCGCAGCGGACGCAACGTGGATAAGTTCGAGGGGACGGAGGTGCTTCGCTCCGATAACGGACTGGTCTTCCTGTCTCAGCACATCAACGCGTTCATGTCCCTGAAGGTGGAGCAGTATGTGGATCTGGATTCCCACGGCATGTTCATCTGCACCGTGACGGAGGCGCGGGTTCTCTCCGACCGGCCCACCATGACCTATACCTATTATCAGGAGAACGTCAAGCCCCGGCCCCAGACCGAAGGCAAAAAGGGCTGGGTCTGCCGGATCTGCGGCTACATCTATGAGGGCGAGGAGCTGCCGGATGATTTCGTCTGTCCCCTGTGCAAGCATGGCGCCGCCGATTTTGATCCCATCGTTTCATAATCGCATCAAGGCAAAGCGGGAGGCCCGGGCATACTGCCCGGGCCTCCCTGTATGTTGCTCATAATCCTTCCGGAGGGCGACCGGCCCCCCTTGGTCGCGCCGCAGGCGCGAAACCCTCCCCCGGTCATTTTCGCTCTGTTTCAAAAATCTTCCAGTCCGAAGGTTTCCAAAGGGCGATCGGAAAGCCCTTTGGTCGCGCCGCAGGCGCGAAACTTTTCTTACCGATTGATCTCACAGTTCCTCATAATCGCCAGCGCGATATCCGGATACGTCCACTCGCAGTTTTTCCGGTTGATCAGTCCGAAGAGCTCTCCGTTGCCCACAAAGGCATGATTGTCCCACCAGCAGCAGGTGATCCCTCTCGCGCTGGCGGAAGCCACATAATAGGACGCAAAGTTGACCCGATCCTGGAGATTCCCGCCCTTGTCCAGCGCGCCAAACTCGTCCATCACCACCGGAATGCCCCTGGACACGAACCGTTCATACAGCGCGTTCATCATGGAGCCGATTTCGGACTTTTTGCTGTCGTCCTTTTCCAGATCAAAGGTGGTATCCGTCCGGTTGTTCCGGTTCAGGGCAAACTCATAGGGGGTATAGGCATGCGTCGCCACCAGAATCCGGTTTTCCGCGGTGTCCGTCGGCAGCTGGAACGCCTCATTGCAGGCATACCAGGGAGAAGCATCGTAGGCCGGCACGGACAGGTACCGGGTCGCGTTGTTTCCGCCCGTCGCCCGCACCGTGTCCACGAACAGCTGATTGAGCTTATTGATGCAGGCGGCCGCCTCCTGGCACGCCGGAACCTCCTCCTGCCAGCTCCATTCATAGGCCGTGCCCACCAGCCGCGGCTCGTTCATGGATTCCAGGATCAGATGATCGTCACAGTCCGCAAAGGCCTCCGCCATCTGCTTCCAGATCGCGGACAGATACGCGGCGGACCGCTCATAGTGCGCCTCATCCGGATAATAGTAGGCAGGATCATTGTCATGATGCGTGTTGACGATCACATACAGCCCCTCGTTCAGAGCATCGTGCGCCACCTCCACCACGCGGTTCAGCCAGGCCTCGTCCACCTGATTCTGCTCATCCACATGATTGTGCCAGCTCACGGGCATCCGGATCAGGCGGAAGCCAGCCTCCTTCAGCGCGCTGAACAGCTCCGGCGTCGTCCGGGTGCCGACCCAGATGGTCTCCATGCCCGCGCCGGTGGCATGCTTCGTGAAGCCGTCAAACGCGTCAAAGGTATTGCCCAGGTTCCAGCCCATCTTCAGCTCCCGGACAAACCGCAGCGCTTCATTGTCCGGGATTTCAAACTGCTTCATGTTCGTCACGACCGGAACCTCAATGCCTTCCGTCTGCACCGGGGCGTCCGCCTGGCAGGCAGCTGTGAAGCTGAGCAGCAGCATCAGGCTGAGAAACAGAATCCAGATCTTTTTCATTCCGGTTTTCCTCCGTTCTTCCTCTTTTTTTTCTTCTATTATATCTTTTCCGTCTGTTTCCGCAAGGCTTTTTCTCCGCCCGCCCTTGCCAACTCGCCCTTTCGGTGCTACAATGCCCAGAGCCCAGGAACGTCCCCGGACGATCCCCGGCTTTTTTCTTGGAAAGGATGCTGTACGAATTATGCAAACGCTGCTTCTGGTTGCCTTTGCCCTCTTTTCCGGGCTTCTGATGACCCGTCTCTTTGTCCGGTTCCATCTGCCGGACGTAACTGCCTACCTGGTCACGGGCGTTCTGATCGGACCCTGCGTGCTGGGCCGGCTCGCCATCCCGGGCATCGGGTTTCATTCCTTTGCCGAGGTGGATTCCCTGAGCCTGATCAACGATGTGGCGCTGGGCTTCATCGCCTTCGCCATCGGTCATGAGTTCCGCCTGTCCGCGCTGAAGCAGACCGGCAAGCAGGCCACCATTGTCGGAATCCTGCAGGCGGTCATCACCACCATCGTCGTGGATCTTGCGCTGGTCGCGCTCCACTTCGCCCGTCCCGACCTGATGAGCCTTCCGGTCGCGCTCACCCTCGGCGCCATCGCCGCCGCCACCGCCCCTGCCGCAACCCTGATGGTCGTCCGGCAGTATAAGGCCAAGGGTCCCGTCACGGATGTGCTGCTGCCCGTCGTTGCCCTGGATGACGCGGTGGGTCTGGTCATCTTTGCCATCTCCTTCGGCGCCGCCCAGGCCATGATAAGCGGAACGGCTCACCTCCTTGCCCTCATCATCGAGCCCCTGGGCGAGGTCATTCTGTCTCTGCTGCTCGGCACGGCGGTCGGCTTCGGCCTCACCTTCCTGGAGCGCTTCTTTCATTCCCATCGGAACCGGAACGCGCTGATCGTGGGCAGCGTCATTCTGACCGTGGCCCTCAGCCAGCTGCAGTTCGAGCTGGGCGGCTTCACCTTCGGCTTCTCCTCCCTGCTGGTCTGCATGATGCTGGGCACTGTCTTCTGCAACTTCTGCCCCCTCAGCGAGGACCTGATGCTCCAGGCGGACCGCTGGTCCGGCCCTGCGCTGACGCTCTTCTTTGTGCTCAGCGGCTCCGCGCTGCAGTTCGATGTTTTCTCGCAGCCCGCGGTGATCCTGATCGGTGTCATCTATATCGCCGCCCGGTCCCTGGGCAAATACCTCGGTGCCCGGATCAGCTCCAGCCTGGCGCACAGCCCTGAGACCGTCCGGAAATATCTGGGCATCACGCTCCTGCCGCAGGCCGGCGTGGCCCTGGGCATGTGCACCACCGCCGCCCGGACCATGGGGGCCGACGGTCTTCTGATTCGCAACATCATCCTCTTCTCGGTGCTCGTGTATGAGCTCATCGGCCCCAGCCTCACCAAGATGGCGCTGACGAAGGCCGGCGACATTCAGAGCGAGCCGAAGGAAATCAAGGAACGCCGCTCCGCCCTCCTCCGGCAGGTGAAAAAGCACGTCCCTGCCCCCTTTGACAAATGACCTCACAGCCTCCCCGGCCGTCCGCGGTTTTCGCGGACGGCTTCTTTATCTCTCCGACCACAACTTTTAGTGTTTTCTTTGCTTTTTATCTACAGAGTATGGTATAATAAGATGTTAAGTTTGCTTTCCTTTTTGAGGGAGCGCAAAGGAGTGTATTCATGGCTTCACAAAGTTATACCGCTGGCAATATTCAGGTGCTGGAAGGGCTGGAAGCAGTCCGCATGCGCCCCGGAATGTACATCGGCACCACCTCCTCCCGCGGCCTGCATCATCTGCTCTGGGAGATCGTGGATAACGCCATCGACGAGGCCTCCAACGGCTTCGCCTCCGAGGTGTCCGTGACCCTGCACCGGGATGGCTCCGCCAGCGTTTTTGATAACGGGCGCGGGATGCCGGTCGACACCCATCCCACCCTGGGCATCCCCGGTGTGGAGGTCATCTTCACGGTGCTCCACGCCGGCGGCAAATTCAACAATGAAAACTACGCCTACTCCGGCGGTCTGCACGGCGTCGGCGCCAGCGTTGTCAACGCGCTCAGCCGCTGGCTCACGGTGGATGTTTTCCTCAACTGGACGCATTACCGCATGAGCTTCTCCTCTCAGACCGATCCCGTCACGCAGAAAATCGAAGCCGGCAAGCCCGACGGGCCCCTTCAGACCCTGGGCAACACCCGCAAGCGGGGCACCCTCGTCCGCTTTCTGCCGGATGACACCATTTTTGAGGATGTCCGTTTCCAGACGGAAACCGTCTCCCGCCGCCTGCAGGAGCTGGCCTACCTCAATCGCGGCATCAAAATCACCTTCACGGATGAGCGTCTCAGCGACCCGGAAAGCCGGGTGCGGGTCTTCCAGTTTGACGGCGGCATTCAGGACTATGTCACCTATCTGAACACCGGGAAAACCCCCCTCCGGGAGGATATCATCTATCTCGAGGGCCAGAAGGATGATATCATCTGCAAGGCCGCGGTGCAGTATACCGACGGATATACGGAAAGCCTCTTTTCCTACGTGAATAACATCAACACGCCCGAGGGCGGTTCCCATGAGACCGGCTTCAAGGCGGCCTTCACCAAGTGCCTCAACGACTACGCGCGCAAAAACGGCCTTCTGAAGGAGAAGGACAGCAACCTGGCCGGCGAGGATTTCCGGGAGGGGCTGACCTGCGTGCTGACCACCATGGTCAAGAATCCTCAGTTTGAGGGGCAGACCAAGGGCCGCCTGGGCAACAGCGAAGTGCGTCCCGCGGTGGAGGCCATCATCTCCCAGCAGATGACGGACTGGCTGGACAACCTGAAAAACCAGGATTCCGCCACCGCCATCGTCACCAAGGCCATTCGCGCCGCCCAGGCGCGGGAGGCCGCCCGGAAAACCCGGGATAATATCCGGAAGGCCTCCGCCCTGGAGGCGGCGCCCCTGGTGGGCAAGCTGGCAAGCTGCACCGGCCGGAAGTGGGAGGATAACGAGCTGTTCATCGTCGAGGGCGATTCCGCCGGCGGCAGCGCCAAGCAGGGCCGCGACCGGCGCTTCCAGGCCATTCTGCCCCTGCGCGGCAAGCCGCTGAACGTCGAAAAGAAGCATCTGGACCAGGTGCTCAGCAACGAGGAATTCCGCTCCCTGATCACCGCCCTGGGCACCGGGATCGATGAAGGCTTCACGCTGAACAACCTCAAATACGGCAAGGTCATCATCCTCTCCGATGCCGACCAGGACGGCGCGCACATCCGCGCCATCCTGCTGACCTTCTTCTTCCGTTATATGAAGGATCTGATCAATCAGGGCCATGTTTACATCGGCATGCCCCCGCTCTATAAGGTGCAGAAGGGGCAGAAGGTCATCTACGCCTATGATGACAAGGAGCTCGGGAAGGCCACGAAGGCCATCGGCAAGGGCTACACCCTCCAGCGCTATAAGGGCCTGGGTGAAATGAACCCGGAACAGCTCTGGGAAACCACTATGGATCCCTCGCAGCGGAAGCTCATGCGCGTTTCCATCGAGGATGCCGCCCTGGTGGACCGTCTGACCACCATCCTCATGGGCGATAAGGTGGAGCCCCGCCGGGACTATATCACCGAGCACGCGGATTTCAACAAGCCGGACAACTTTGAGCTGCCCGACGCCCAGCGTGCCGCGGAAGGGGGTGTCTGACCATGGCCCGGAGAAAGGAACCGGAAAAGCCCATCGTGAAGGATGATCCCTCCCGGATTCTGGAAATCAACATGGAGGACGTCATGCATAACAGCATGATGCCCTATGCCGAGCATGTCATTCTCGAGCGCGCCCTGCCCCGCGTGGAGGACGGTCTCAAGCCCGTGCAGCGCCGCATTCTCTATACCATGATGGAGCTGGGAACCACGCCGGATAAGCCCTACCGGAAATGCGCCCGCATCGTCGGGGACTGCCTGGGCAAATACCATCCCCACGGAGATTCCTCGGTCTACGGCGCGCTGGTGCATATGGCGCAGGATTTCTCCCTCCGCTGCCCCATGGTGGACGGCCACGGCAACTTCGGCTCCATCGACGGGGACAGCGCCGCCGCCATGCGGTATACGGAGGCGCGCATGACGCCCCTGGCCCTGGAGATGCTGCGGGATATTGAAAAGGATACCGTCCCCTTCCGTCTGAACTTCGATGATACGCTGCGCGAGCCGGATATGCTTCCTGCCCGCTTTCCGAATCTGCTGGTCAACGGTGCCAACGGCATCGCCGTGGGGCTGGCCACCAATATCCCCACACACAACCTCGGCGAAGCCATCCGGGCCGTGGTCGCCCAGATGGAAAACCCGGATATTTCCCTGGATGAGCTCATGACCATCCTGCCCGCGCCGGACTTTCCCACCGGCGGCGTGCTGATTCAGAATGAGGAAATCCGCAGGGGCTACGAAACCGGCCGCGGCAAGCTGACCCTGCGCGCCCGCGTGCATGTGGAGGACGGGGCTGCCGGTCGCAAGCTGCTGGTCATCACCGAAATCCCCTATCAGGTCAACAAGTCCGCCATGCTGGAGAAAATTCTCCGCCTCAGCGAGGAGAAGAAGGCGGCTCTGGGCGGCATCTACGATATCCGGGACGAGAGCGACCGCACCGGCATGCGCGCGGTCATTGAGCTGAAGCGGGATGTGGATCCGCAGCGCGTTCTGGCGTATCTCTATAAGTATTCCGATCTGCAGATCACCTTCGGCGTCAATATGGTCGCCATCGCCGGCGGAAAGCCCGTCCAGATGGGCCTGAAGCAGATGATCGGCTACTATATCGACTATCAGAAGCAGGTCGTTTCCCGCCGTACCGCCTATGAGCTGAAGCAGGCGCGCGCCCGGGCGCATATCCTCGAGGGGCTCATGATCGCCCTGGACAATCTGGACGAGGTGATCGCCCTCATCCGCGCCAGCAAAAGCCCGAAGGAGGCCAAGGCCGGCCTGATGGAGCGCTTCTCCCTCACCGACGTGCAGGCCCAGGCCATCCTGGACATGCGCCTGCAGCGGCTGACCAATCTGGAGATCGTCGCCCTGCGGAAGGAATACGCGGATCTGCTGAAGCTGATCAGCCAGCTGGAGGGCATTCTCAAAAGCGAAAAGAAGCTCCTCGGCGTCATTCGCCGGGAAATGGAAGCCATCGCGGCCGCCTACGCGGAGGATGGGCGGCGGACGACGCTGGAGCTGCCGGATGATACGCCCGTCGAGCTGCCGGACAACACGCCCGTGGCGGAGGACGCGGTCGTCGTCTTCACCCGCGGAGGCTATCTCAAGCGGGTTTCCCCCGCCCAGCTCCGCAGAGCGCCCCTGCCCTCCCCGGCTGAGAACCTGGCCGAGAGCGCGCGCTTCCTCCTCCCCACCACCACCGCGGAAACCCTCTATATTCTGACGGATCGCGGCAACTGCTACGCGCATCCCGTCGGCAGGCTGGCCGAATCCAGGCCAAAGGATCGGGGGCAGCTGCTTTCCGGCGTGCTCGCCGGGCTGGAGGAAGGGGAACAGGCGCTCCTGATGCTCACCGGCACGCCTGCCGGGCTTTCTGCCCTGCCGGATCTGCTCTTCATCACCCGCAACGGCGTCATCAAGCGCACCGCCGCGAAGGACTATGACGTGCGCAGCCGCAAGTATCCCGCGCTCTCCCTGAAGAAGGGCGATGAGCTGCTGGACATCCGTCTCGCGGACGGGCAGCCGGATCTGCTGCTGGTCACCCGGTTCGGCATGTGCATCCGTTTCCCCCTGTCCGGGGTCCCCGTGCAGGGGCGCACCGCGTCCGGCGTAAAGGGCATGACCGTCGAGCCCGGGGATGCCGTCTGCTGGGCGGTCTCCGTCGGCGCGGAGGACGAGGCCGTGCTCTTCTCCGATCGGGGCTGGGGCAAGCGCCTGATGGCGCTGGACTTCGAGGTGCAGAACCGGGGCGGCAAGGGCGTCCGCTGCTTCCCCTTCAACCGGAACGGCAGCAACGGCCAGTCCCTGGCCGGCTTCCTGCTCAGTCCCCGCGGTGTCGATACCCTTCTCCTGGTGACCCAGACGCGAAGCCCGGCCACGCAGCTGCGGAAGAGCGAAATGGTCGTTCAGTCCCGGACCGGCAAAGGCATGCCCTATGTCATGGCCATTCTCGACGATGTGGTCACGGGCGTGCTGGCGCTCCCCGAACCTCAGGAATCCTCATCCGAAGGATGATAAACCCATTTTGAATCAGCATTGAAGGAGGTACATCAGTTATGGCTAGACAGAATTTCGGCGGCTTTGGCGGCGGCGCCAACATGCAGCAGCTCATGCGCCAGGCGCAGAAGATGCAGCAGCAGATGGAGGAGGCTCAGACGCAGCTGGACGCCGCGGAGTATGAGGCGGCCTCCGGCGGCGGCATGGTCAGCGTCAAGGTCACCGGCAAGCGGGAGCTCGCTTCCATTACCATCGATCCGCAGGTCGTGGATCCGGATGATATCGAAATGCTGCAGGATCTGATCATGGCAGCGGTCAACGAAGCCCTCCGCAAGGGAGAGGAAGCCCGCGAAGCCGCCATGAACCGGATGGCCCCCGGCATGGGGATGGGTGGTCTTTTCTGAGATGAGCGATCAGATTGAACCCATCGCCACCATGGCGCAGGAGCTGAACCGTCTTCCCGGCATCGGCAAAAAGACGGCTCAGCGCCTGGCGTACTTTATCGTATCCATGCCGCTGGAGGAGGTTCGGTCCCTGGCCGTGGCCATCTGGGAAGGGCGAAAGGCCATCCGCTTCTGCAAAACCTGCGGCAATTATGCCGCGGGTGAGCAGTGCTCCGTCTGCTCCGACCCGCAGCGGCACAACGGCCAGGTCTGCGTCGTCCGGGATCCGCGGGATGTGGCCGCCCTGGAGCGCATGCATGATTACGCGGGCCTTTATCATGTGCTGCACGGCACCCTCTCCCCCATGAACGGCATCGGCCCGGAGGACATCCATATTCAGGAGCTGCTCACCCGCATCGAAACCGAGCACCTCTCCGAGGTTATTCTGGCCACCAATCCGGATGTGGAGGGGGAAGCCACCGCCTCCTACATTGCCCGGCTCGTCAAGCCCCTGGGGGTTCGCTGCACCCGGATTGCCCACGGCATTCCCGTCGGCGGCGACCTGGAATATACCGATGAAGTCACCCTGCTCAAGGCTCTGCAGGGGCGGCATGAAATGTAAGTGTCGCGCCGCGGAAAGGAGGCCGGGCCATGAATGAACCGGTCGTGCTGTTCGTGCTGCTGTTCCTGCTGGCCGCCTGCCTCGTGCTGCTGGTCATCCTGCTGCTTCGGCAGGAGCGGCTCGAGCGGCGCCAGGAAGACTGGGAAACCCGGCAGAGCCGGTCCCTCGAATCGCTGGGCAATCAGCTGCTGGACGAACTGGACGCTCAGCGGGATCAGAGCGTGGATTCCCTCTATCAGGGAAATCAGGCGCTCATGACCACCCTCAGCCAGATGGGCCAGGGCCAGACGACCCTGCTGGAAAGCCTGCAGCGCCAGCTGCTTCTCTCCACCCGCAATCAGGAGGAGAAGATGAACGCCCTGCGTCTGGAAAACGAGCGCCAGCTGTCCGAAATGCGCAGGACGGTGGATCAGCGCCTGTCCGAAAGCCTGGAAAAAAAGCTGGATCTCAGCTTTTCCCAGGTCAGCGAGCGGCTGGAATCCGTCTATAAGGGGCTGGGGGAAATGCATACCCTGGCCGCCGGCGTCGGCGATCTGAAAAAGGTGCTGACCAATGTCAAGACCCGGGGCATCTGGGGCGAGATGCAGCTCAGCCATCTCATCCGTCAGACCCTTTCTCCGGGCCAGTATGGCGAGAACGTCGCCGTGGTGCCCGGCAGCGCGGAGCGCGTGGAATTCGCGATCCTGCTCCCGGATAAATCCGGCTCGCCGGTCTGGCTCCCCGTGGACAGCAAGTTTCCCCAGGAGGATTATCTCCGCCTGGTGGAGGCCTCTCAGGCCGGAGACGCCGCCGGCGCGGAGGCTGCGCGAAAGGCCCTCGCCCTGCGCCTTCGCCAGGAGGCCAGAAAGATCGCGGAGAAATATATCGCGCCCCCGCACACCACGGACTTTGCCATCCTCTTCCTGCCGGTCGAGGGGCTGTATGCCGAGGCGCTGCAGCTGCCGGATCTGCTCGAATCCCTGCAGCGGGACCTGCGAATCGTCATTGCCGGCCCCGGCACCTTCTCCGCCATGCTCAACGCGCTGCAGCTCGGCTTCCGGACCCTGGCCATCGAGAAGCGCAGCGGCGAGGTCTGGCGCCTGCTGGGAGAAATCAAAACGGATTTTGCCCGCTTTGCGGAGATGCTCGAAGCCACCCGCAAGCGGCTGGATCAGGCCGGTGAATCCATTGATTCAGCGGTCAGTCGTACCCGGACCATTCAGCGGAAGCTGTCAGATGTGGAGGATCCCTCCCTGCTGACCGATCGCGCGGAAACGCCGCTTCCCTGAACCTCAGCCTACATCAGAAAGGAGAAATCAACCATGTCCATCCAAACAGAAGTCTGGGGCAAGTCCCCCAAGGGCAAGGATGTCCATCGCTTTACCCTGACCAATGCCATGGGGGCCTCCATCTCCGTCATCGAATGGGGCGCCATCCTGACCTCCATCATCGTCCCGGATTCCGCCGGCAATCTGGCGGATGTCGCGCTGGGCTTTGATCATCTGGATGCCTATCTCAAGCCCCATGGCAGCATGGGCGACACCGTCGGCCGTTACGGCAACCGCATCGCCGCGGGACGCTTCACCCTGGATGGCAAGGCGTATCAGCTGGCTCTGAATGATCATGGCATCAACCATCTGCACGGCGGGAACGTCGGCTTCGCCTCCCATTTCTGGACCGGCACCGCCTGCGAGGGAGACCATGAGGATTCCGTTTCCTTCCATCGGATCTCCCCGGATGGCGAGGAAAACTACCCCGGCACCCTGGATGTCACCGTCACCTACACCTGGAATGATATGTGCGATCTGATCATCCGCTATGAAGCGACCACGGATCAGCCCACCCTCTGCAACCTGACCAACCACACCTATTTCAATCTCGCCGGCCACGATCACGGCACCATCCGCGATCATGAGGTCACCATCGCGGCGGATGTGATCACGAAGGTGGACGACGGTCTGATTCCCACCGGCGCCTATATGCCGGTGCTGGACACTCCGCTGGATCTCCGGGATGGCCTGCTGCTGGAGGACGGCCTGTCCGTCATGGATTCCTGCCCGCAGATGCTCCCCGCCGGCGGATATGATCACAATTTCGTCCTCAGCAAGGGCAGCGCCATGGGCTTCGCCGCCCTGGTCTATCATGAGGAGTCCGGCCGCTATATGGAGGTGCTGACCGATCAGCCCGCCATTCAGCTCTATACGGCCTGCACCACCCATCTGGAGGGCGGCAAGGGCGGAGCGGCCTACGGTCCCTTCTCCGGTCTCTGCCTGGAAACCCAGCACTGCCCCGATGATCCCAATCATCCCAACTTCCCGGGAACCACGGTCCTCCGGCCCGGTGAAAAGTACGACACGACCACCATCTACGCCTTCCGTGCGGAAGCCTGATGCGGCTCATTTTTTCCATGAAAACGGCGCGGTTCTTCGGAACCGCGCCCTTTCTGTTTCTCCGGGATCAGAAGCCGTGGCTTCCGCCGCCGCCCCCGCCGCCTCCGCTGAAGCCGCCGCCACCTCCGTGACCGCCGCCTCCGCTGCCGGAGGAGTGCCGCACCTTTCTGGTCAGCACGTGGGCCGTGACCGCCGTCGCCAGCCCGGCGGCGGACAGATTGACCACATCCGGAATGCTGATCTCCTCCTCCTGGCGCATGCGCGCGGTAATCAGCGCGTAGCTCAGGAAAATCGCCCCGATCATGGCCAGCAGGGCGTTGCTGATGATTTTCATGGGCGCCGCAATCTCCTCACCCCGGATGGTTTTGAGCATCTGCCGGAAGGCCTCTCCGGCGCATTCGGCATACTCGCCCCGGGTCGCCATGCGGGAGACGTTATCCGTGATGGTGTTTGCCTTGCCCGTTGAAATCAGGCGGTACATGCTTTCGCTGGAGTAAATGCCCAGGTTTCTCGTCTGCAGATCGATCATGAACACGGTATAGTTTTCCGCGCCGAACTGCTGCCGGGCCCAGCTTCTGGCCTTTTCCTGCACCGGCGTGCTGCTGCTGCCCCGGTACGTCGTGAACCCGACGTTGCAGTACTGGGTAATGGGCTTCATCTCCTCCAGCACGCTCTCCAGCCCGGCCGCGTCCAGCAGCCCGGCCGCGTCGTCCGTCACCGCGGAAAAGCCCGTTTCAGGATCCGTATATCCGGCCTCTCCCATCGCGGCGGTGAGGCACAGCACCGCGAGAAGAACCGTGATCATTCCCACGCAGATCGCTTTACGCACGGTCCTCACCTCCCTGATGGGTTTCAAACTGCGGCATGGCGTTGGAGCACTCCCGGTTGTGCATCAGCAGCAGATCCACGCTTTCCCAGAGGACCGCCGCCATGCAGGCGAAGGTCGCCAGGTACACCGGCATGTCGTCGCTGTGGAATGGATTGGCAATCAGCAGGAAGGTGCCCGCCGCCATGGCGATGAGCGCGGCCCAGCTTCCCGCCGGAAGGCGCGCCTGGGAGCCTCGCCGCCAGAGGAGCAGGAACGCCATGATCGCCGTCAGCCCCAGGCCCCCCAGCCCGAACAGCTTCACATTGTCCACCTCCGCCAGCATGGACAGCCCCATGATCGCCGCGGCGATGCCGACCCCGCCCACGGCGACGGAGAGAATCTGGTTGAGCCTGGAGCCCTGATTCTTTTTCTGCTGCGTCCGCTGCCGCAGCTCCCGAAGATAGGCGGTGTAGTCAAATTCCCCGTCCTCTCCCCGGTTTTCGTGCTCCTTGCGGTGAATCTTTCCCCTGTAATGGTTGACAGCCAGCTGCGCGCCGACGGCCAGCAGCATCGCCATCACCAGCACCACCTCCGGCCGCAGCGTCAGAAACGCGTTCAGCAGGAAGAACAGCGGAATCGCCAGCACCAGCGCCACCAGCCCGAAGCGCGGAATGTCCAGCGGGATGTCCGCGGTCATTTCCCCCGTCACCCCGTTCTGCACGGCATACAGAACCCGCTTTCCGCTGCGCATGGACATGAACCAGACAGGCAGCATCGTCTGCCCCGTATAGGAGGCGTCCGCCACCTTCAGCAGGGATTTCTGCGCATCCTGCGTGTCGTAATGGCAGCCATCCTCCAGCGCGCCGATCACGTCGGAGAGGCCGTTGCGGACCACCTCCGCCTTCGCGTAGGGAATGTAGGCCTCCTCATGCGTATCCGGCACATCCGCGTAGTAGCCGCTCAGGTAGGCCGGCGAAAAGGGCCGGAATGCCTTCCGGTCCACCCGGGAGATCTTCTCGGACAGATAGTCCGGCATCTCCCTGGAGGCGTCGTGCAGAATGCCTTCAAAGTGATGATTCAGGTTCACCACCGTGTCATAGTAATAGGTGGTGTCTCCCTTGGTCTGTGTCCCCTTCAGCTTCGCTCCGCCGACGATGTCGCCCCGGTAGGTATAATAGGGTACATAGATGCCCCGGAAGCTTTCCGGCTTCACATCCTTTTTCAGCCGGTGGTCCGCGCACAGGCTCCTCTTCAGCATGCTCCGATACTTTTCAAAGCATTGCTCCCGGGTTACCTGAAAGGGAACGATCTGCTCCGGCGGATCCAGCAGATCCTCCTGCTTCTCCAGCATCACGGAGGATCCGCAGTAGCTGCAGAAGGCCGCCGCCGCGGTATTCATCGCGCGGATCTCCGCGCCGCAGGTCGGGCAGGTCAGCAGATCCACCGAGAAGCTGTGCTCTGCCTGCCGGGCTTCCCTCCGATCCGCCTCCTCGATGCTCTGAGTCCGGTCGCAGCGTTCGCACTTCAGCGACTGCGTTGGGATGTCGAAGGTCATCATGCCTCCGCATCCGGGACAACCATACATACCTTTTCCTCCTTATGCGAGGGCTGCCGCTTTCGCGGCAGCCCGGAATCCTTACATTTTGTTTTCATCCACCAGCTTTTGCAGCTCATCCATGAAGGTGTTCAGATCCGTAAACTTCCGGTATACCGACGCGAACCGGACATAGGCCACGTCATTGAGCTTTTTCAGCTCCTCCATGACCATGTCGCCGATCTTCTCCGCCTGTACCTCGCCGTCCATCGTGGCATAGGACTGCCGTTCCACCCGGGCCACGATCTCGTCAATCTGCTGCATGCTGACCGGCAGCTTGTCACAGGCGTGCAGAATGCCTGCTTTGATTTTCATCGCGTCGAAGGCTTCCCGCCGGCCGTCCCGCTTGACCACAAACAGGGGCGTCAGCTCAATCTTTTCATAGGTCGTGAATCGGCGGCCGCAGTTCATGCACTCGCGCCGTCTCCGAATGCTGTTGCCGTCATCCGTCGGCCGGGAATCGATCACCTTGCTGTCCACACAGCTGCAGTATTGGCATTTCATGCTCGTTTCCTCCCCGTCTTACAGATTGCCCAGTTCCTTGAACAGCTGCTGATTGGCGGGGTAAAGCTTCCTGTAAACCTCATAGACCTTCGCGTACTTCGGAATGTTTTCCGCAATGGGCTGCTGAGCAGGGTTCTCGTGAATCATCGCCTGGCAGGCCTCCGGCACCGTCCTGTACAGTCCCGCGCCCACGCCGGCCAGAATCGCGACGCCCAGCGC
>CAMNCR010000191.1 GCA_946534455.1 uncultured Clostridia bacterium
CTGCACGTGACCCAGCCCACGCTGTCCAAGACCCTGAAGGCGCTGGAGGAGGAGCTGGGCAAAAAGCTGTTCACCCGGCACAGCTTTTCCATCCGGCTGACGGAAGAAGGCGTGCTGCTCCGCAACCGGGCCGAAGACCTGGTCGGCATGGCGGATAAGATCACACAGGAGTTTGTCACCCTGGACGACATCACCGGCGGGGACATCTTTCTGGGGCTGGCGGAGTCCTATCAGATCAGGCTGCTGGCGCGGGCCATCAAGGAATTCCGAAAGCAGTATCCGCAGCTTCATTACCACATCACCAGCGGCGACACCGAGCAGGTCACGGAAAAGCTGGATAAGGGCCTGCTGGATTTTTCCGTGCTGGCGGAAATGCCGGACACGGGAAAATATGATTATCTGGTTTTTCCTCAGGAGGATGTATGGGGTGTGGTTTTCCCGGCGGATGATCCGCTGGCCATGAAAAAAGCCGTCACGGTGGACGACCTGGCCGGTCTGCCGCTGTTCTGTTCCGAACAGAGCTGGCATACCGACATCCCCAGATGGTGCGGAGAGCGAATGCAGGAGCTGCATCTGGAGGGATCCTTCCGGCTGTCCTTCAACGGTTCCATGTTTGCCCGGGAGGGACTGGGCTATCTCCTGACCTTCGAGCACCTGATCGACACCTCGCCCGATTCCGGGCTCGTTTTCCGGCCCCTGTCCCCGATGCTTGAAAACAGGCTGTACCTGATCTGGAAGAAATACCAGACTCCCTCTCCCATTGCGGAACGGTTCCTGAAGCACCTCCAGGCAACCTTCACAGCATGAATCGTCCGCAGCGGGCCGTGAACTGTTTTCTGATGCAATGGTTTCCGAATGAAAGTCCCGGGTCTGTATACCCTCAGCGTGAATGGAATGGAGAAGCGAAGCCGTGAAGGCCTCCCGCTCAGGAAACGTAATCCGCCAGCGCGAGGGCAATATCAAAATGGCCGACGTCATGCTGCCCGCCATGGCGGTAGTCCTTGCCGCGCTCATCCCATTCCGGCGCGTCCAGCAGATCGCCGCTCGTGAAAAAAGCATACAGCTCCAGTCCCCGGAATGAGCACATGGCCTGCACGCCGGCGCATTCCATTTCGACCGAAATGCAGCCGTCCGCCCTGCGCTTTTCAAAATTATTTCTTGTCTCCCGATAGAAAGAATCCGTCGTCCAGGTTTTCCCCAGGACATACGGAATCCCGTTCTCCTGCATAAACCGCGCCACAACCGCTGAATTCGGTACCGGCATATAATCCGCGGCGGGAGCGTAATGATAGGACGTACCCTCATCCCTGTAGGCCGCCGTCGGAACCATCACCTTCCCGTGGGCAATCTCTTTCTGAAGGCACCCGGCCCCTCCGAAGAGGATGAACCGCCTGCACTTCAGCTCCGTGGTCGCGTCCTCCATCAGCCCCGTCGTGATCGGCGCGCCGACGTATGTCCTGTAGAAAGCAAATCGCTTCCCGTTTTTCTCAATCAGATAGACCGGCGTCCTGCCCGATGCGCACCAGAGAGAAGCGATCTCTCCGCAGGCAACTTTTTCGGCCACCTGCTTTTCGATCTCATGGGAAAAGGTCACGATACACGCGTCCACTTCCACGGCGTCAGCCTTGACGGCCGGATTGATAATCGCCGGGGAAAGATTGTCGAAGGTCTCCGTAATCATGCGTTTTCATCTCCTGTACCCGTTCCTGCCTGTGAGCGTCTCTGTGAATATCATAGCATACGGCCGATGAAAATGCCATGCCCCCGAAAAGAGGACGGAACGCTTCCGGAGCAGGCTTCATGGACTTCCCGGCCTGCCTGTACTAGCTGGGAAACTCCCGGGATGCACAGGCCAGTTTCATACTGACAGTAGAGTATATTCTGTCTTTTTAATACGAACGGTCTGTTCCTTTTCTGGCATGGAGGGTTTATAATCATGGATACAACGCAGGGGGAGGCAGGCCAATGAAGATGAGGCTGGCAGAAAACATCCGTGCTTTCCGCAAGGAACGGTCCCTGACCCAGGAGCAGCTTTCCGAAGCGCTGGGCGTGACGGCAGGCGCGGTCTATAAGTGGGAGGCGAAGCTGTCGATCCCGGAGCTGGAGCTGATCATTCAGATGGCGGACTTCTTTGATACCTCCGTAGACGTACTGCTTGGTTACGAAGTCAAGGATAACGGCCTGGAAGCGACGGTCAGGCGTTTGCAGGAATACCGCCGCGCCAGGGATTGGGAGGGGCTTGCGGAGGCGGAAAAGGCGCTCAAGAAGTATCCGCACTCCTTTCAGATCGTCACAGAGAGCGCCTCCCTGTACCGCGCCTTTGGCTTTGACAGCGGGGACAGGGCCCTGTTTCAGCGCGCGCTGGAGCTCCTGGAGCAGTCCCGTCTGCTGCTGCCGCAGAACAGAGATCCGCAGATCAGCGAGCAGACGATCCATGGGAAAATCGCGGATACGTATCTGGGGCTTGGTGAAGCAGACAAGGCCGTGGCGCTTTGGAAGGCTAATAATGCCGGCGGGCAGTACAGCCATGAGATCGGGAATATCCTGGCCCAGAATGATCACCCTGCCGAAGCGCAGCGATTTTTGTCGGAGGCTCTTCTGAAGCATGTAGCCGAGCTTGTGACCACGATCAACGGCTATGTAAACGTCTATGCTGACCGTGGCGATCATGCTTCCCTGCAGGCGATCCTGGATTGGGGGACCCGGCTTCTCCTGGGGCTGCGGGAAGCCGAAAAGCCGAACTACTTCGACAAAGTATGCGCCGCGCTGCTCGCTGTCCTGGCCGGGTCGCAGTTCCTGTCCGGGCAGGGCGACGAGGCGCGCGGCACCCTGGTTCGGGCCAGAGAGCTTGCCGCCTTCTTTGACGCCTCTCCCAGCTATGACGAAAGCGATATCCGCTTTGTCACCCCCATTGAAGGCGCCAGCGCTCATGACGACCTGGGGACGACGGCCCTGGACGGTGTCTGTAAAGCCATCAGTCAATTTGAAAATGAAGAGCTGACCGCTCTTTGGAAATCTCTGACTGAACAGGAGGATCCTCATGAATAAGAAAGAAATCCAGGCGCTGCGGCGTCCGTTCCTCAAAGAGCTGTTCCGGAACAACAGATTCAATCTGGCAATGACCGTGCTCGCGGCCCTCCTCGGCGCTGCGGCGGAGCTGGTGATCTCCTGGCTCATCAAGGAGGTCGCCGACCTGATTTCCGGAGAATGCCCCTACGGTTTCAGCACGCTTCTGCTCGTCGCGGGAGGCGCGTTTGCGCTGTTTGGTCTGGCATGGATGCTGGACACGACATTCCTCTCCGAGTTCCGGGCAAAGGCGATGAGGCAGTATCGGAAATACGTTTTTGAACGGCTCATGGAAAAAGGCATTCAGGCCTTTTCCGGTGAGAACAGCGCGCTCTATCTTTCCGCCCTCTCCAACGACGTGAACACGATCGAAGCGGACTTCATCGGGAAGCTGCAAAACACGATACAGGTCGGCATCGCGTTCGTCGGCGCGCTGGTCATGATGCTCTGGTGCAGTCCGCTGCTGACGCTGATTGCCATAGGCTTCTCCCTGCTTCCCATCCTTGTCTCCGTAGTTTTGGGAAACAAGGCGGCCATCGCGGAAAAAAACGTTTCCAATCAGAAAGAGCGCTATACAGGCATGCTGAAGGATGCGCTCATG
>CAMNCR010000192.1 GCA_946534455.1 uncultured Clostridia bacterium
GCTGGACTGCCATAACCTGATGGCGCGCAGCTGCCTCATTCTGACGGACAGCGGCGGCATCCAGGAGGAGGCGCCGAGCCTGGGCAAACCGGTGCTGGTGCTGCGGGATACCACGGAGCGGCCGGAGGGCATCGAGGCGGGCACGCTGAAGCTGACCGGGACGAACGAGGAAGTGATCGTCCGCGAGTTCAGCCGCCTGCTGGACGATCCGCAGGCATACGAGCAGATGGCGCACGCGGAAAATCCCTACGGGGACGGGCATGCCTGCGAACGGATCGCGGACATTCTGACGCGCTGAGCGGGCAGCGGGAAAAAGCGGTGCGGGGGGAAGCGGATATGGCCAGCGTCGGAATCATCACCTTTCTTCACAATGAAAACTACGGTTCATCCCTCCAGGCGTACGCGCTGCAGAAGACCGTGGCGGGTCTGGGGTTTGACTGCACCCATCTCAACTACTGTCCGGACCGGGGGGAGAAGATCCGGAACCTGCTTCAGAGCGGAAACAGCCTGAAGCTGATCGCGGACGGGCTGCGCAAGCGCTCCGTTCACGCCGGCCAGCAGGGCGCGCGGGACAAGCGGGAGGCGATCGACGCCTTCTACCGGAAGCACATGAAGCTGACGCCTCCCTGCCGGAACGGGAAGGAGCTGCGCGCTGCCGGCGCGGGCATGGACATCCTGCTGTGCGGCAGCGACCAGATCTGGAATCCCGCGTGGCTGAATCCGGCCTATTTTCTGACCTTTGCGCCGAAGGGGCAGCGAAAGATCGCGTACGCCCCCAGCCTGGGAATTCAGACGCTGCCGAACCCGCGGAAGATCCGGATGATCCGGAAATGGACGGAAGGGTTTGAGGCGATCTCCGTCCGGGAGGAAGAAGGCGCCAAGATCCTGCGGCAGATGACCGGAACGCAGGCGGAGGTCATGCCCGATCCCGTATGCCTGCTGTCCCGGGAGGAGTGGCGCGCCGTCGCCGAACCGGTGGCGGAAGAACCCTTCCTGCTCTGCTATTTTATCGGAGAGAACGCGGCCTACTGGGAGCGCGTCCGGGAGATCAGCCGGGAAACGGGGCTGCCGGTCCGCGTGGCGCCGGTGACCGCGGAGGCCTATCGCTCCGGGTATGAACTGCTGAGCGGCATGGGGCCGGAGCGCTTCCTCGGAGCGGTTCAGTCGGCGGCGCTCCTGTGCACGGACAGCTTTCACGGCCTGGTTTTTGCCACGATCTTCGGCGTCCGGACGGAGCTGCTTAGGCGGTATCGGGAGGAGGACCCGGAAAGCAAAAACAGCCGGGTGGATCATTTCCGCCGGCTGATGGAGAAAAAAAGCCTTCCGCAGCTGCGGGAGGAGGGAAGGGCCTGGCTGGCCCGGGCACTGGAAGGATAAAGAAAAAGCCCGTCTGCAGCACACAGACGGGACTTATTTTTCGCTCAGGGGCTCAGGCCTCTTCGTGAATCTTGGGCAGCGCGCGCTGTACATTGCCGCTGCGCAGGCAACGGGTGCACACGTTCATCCGACGGGCCGTTCCGTTCACCATGACCCGAACACTCTGCACATTGGGTGCCCAGATCCGATGGCTCTTGCGGTTGGAATGGCTGACGTTGTTTCCGTTCAGCGTGCCCTTTTCGCAAACTTCACACAATTTACCCATGGAAATCCTCCTCCTTACTGGAGTGTTACACATCAAGCTTATCTAAGATATCACAACGAAAAGGAAAATGCAAGCGGAAATTTACCCCATTTTGAAGGAAATCTGACAGGCGGTGGAAGTCCTTCTTTCCGCTCATCCGAAAAGCATCTGGCCGAGCCGGGTGACCGGGCTCTGCATGGTGCAGCCGAGGCGGCGCACATGCCAGATGCGTCGGAGCTTGCCCATGGAGCGGGTCGCCAGGTATGCCGAGGTGATCTTCTCTGCTTCCCCGGGAAGGCGTGAGCCATACATCCTGCGGAATACCTGGGTATGCGTATAGGTCAGCTGGATTCTCCGCCGGGCTTCGTCCCGCCGGCTCAGTGCTTCCAGCCCCCGGGCGATCAGCCCTTTGGCGCTGGCCCCGATGGAATTGTCCCCGTGCTGACGGTAGTAGGTCAGCTGGCGCGGAACAAAGCGGATCCGGCCGAAGGCAGCAGCCGTCAGGGCGATGAACCAGTCATGCATGAAAAGATCCCGGGCTTTGCCATACTCCGCGATCAGGGCTGTCAGCGCCCGGTTCATGATCAGCGTGCACCCGGTCACATTGTTCTGCACCAGGAGCGGCGGAAGCGTCACGGCATCCGGATCCCACCCCTGGTGAGCGAAAAAACTGTCCCCGGTGATCTCTCCCGCTTCGTTGGTGATAAAACAGTCAGAGTGGACGAGCAGCGGGGTTTCAGCCCCCCAGCGGGCGGTCTCCTCCGCCAGCGCTTCCTTCAGGAGACGGACCTTGTCCGGGTGCATGCTGTCATCCTGGTCGCACAGCATGACGGCGTCCGCGTCCGCCTGACGGATCAGGGAAAGAAAGTTGCCAGCCGGCCCCAGGTGCTGTCCGGCTTCCCGGCCAAAGGAGACGCGCGGATTCCTGCCGGCGTAGTCGCGGAGCATCTTCATCGTCCCGTCCGTGGATCCGTCGTCCTGGATCAGAAGAAAAAAATCCGGATCGGTCTGCTGATCCATCGATTCCAGCAGATCGGGAAGGTATTTCTCACCGTTGTAGGTGGTGAGCAGGATCTGCGTTTTCACCAGGTGATGCCCCATTTCAGAAAATATTTGCAGACGGAGCGGATCTGGCGCATCCGTCCCCGGAAGGTTCGTGTGTTCTCCCGGGCCCAGCGGTGGGTAATGCACATGTCGGGATGGTATACAATGCTGCCCAGCTTTCTTTCCAGCACGCGGCGGCTCAGATCCGAATCCTCCTGATAAAGGAAGAAACGGGGATCAAAGCCCTGCAGCTGGCGGAAGATCTCCGTCCGGATCAGGAGAAAGCATCCGGTGGCAAACTCGACGGGAACGGGATGGTTGACCTGCGTATCCGCCATGGTGAATTCCTGCCGCCAGCGGCGGAAGATGCCGCCTGCGCTTTCAAAAAGCCCGCTGAGCAGGTAATGCACCGCAATTCGCTTCTTGGGCAGGAACTGCTCGCTGCCGTCCTCATTCAGCACGCGGGGCGTCAGAATCGCGATGGCGGGGTGCTCTTCCATATAGGCGATCATGCGGCTCAGCAGCCCGGGATCGAAAGCCACGTCCGGATTCAGCATCAGATGATATTTGCTGTCCAGAAAGGGAAGCACCGCATTGTTGGCCCGGCCGAAGCCGATGTTTTTCTCCTGGGGCAGCACCTTCACCCCGGGAAACATCCACCGCAGGCGATCGGCGGTCATATCCCCGGGCGAATTGTCACTGAGATACACAGTGACGGCGATATCAGCATTCTGAATGCACCGCAGTGCCTGGATCACTTCATCTCCGCAGTGGTACAGGACAATGCACGCGGAAAGCATGGTCGGCATGGATCGGAACCCCCTCACCGGAGATTTTTTGCTGTCCTCATTTTATAACGCGCCGGATGGTTTGTCCAGCCGCGCGGGAAGCGGACGGAATAAAGAGTAGAAAAAAAAGATATTCGATGTTATACTATGCGATATGGCGGAGCGGTGTCCCGCCCTGATTTGATATGGAAGAGGGTTTTGAGTCTGAGTAGATTTGCGGTATTTGTGGATCTGGAAAACTGCGGAGCCAAGGTCGGCACGCTCAAGAGCATCCTGGAGAAAGTGAAAATCCGGGGCGATATCCTGCTGGGCAAGGTATACGGATATACGGATAAATTCGACGATCTGAAGGAAGTGCTGCTGAGCAACACGTTTACGGTCGTGCCCAGCCTGCGCTACGGCATCAGCCAGAAAAACAATGCGGATATTCAGCTGGTGATCGACGCGCTCGAAGTGGCCTATAAGAACGATTTGATTGACAGCTTCTGCATCGTTTCCGGCGACAGCGACTATGTTCCGCTGGTCGGCCGGCTGAAGAGCATGGGAAAATTCGTGCTGGGCATCAGCCGGAGCGAGGCGGCCAGCAATATATTTATCAACGCGTGCAACGAGTTTCAGTTCCTCGAGAGCGTCGGAAAGCGGAATGTTGAAAAGCCCAAGAAGCAGAAGGCTGCCGCGGCCAGCGAGGAAATGGCGGACGAGAGCGAGCTGAACAAGCTGCTGACGACGGTGCTGGAAGAGCAGGACAATGACGAGATCTATGCCAGCGAGCTGAAGGGAACGCTGCTCCGGCTGCGGCCGGACTTCAATGAGAAGGCATACGGCTGCGCCACCTTCTACAAGCTGCTCATGAAGCTGTCCAACCGGTTCGGGGATCTGCGGGTGCATAACGACCATTTCGATGTGATGGTCGGGCTGAACAATACCAGCGACAGCGCGGATTCCATTCCGCAGCTGACCCGGGACAACTGGAAGGAAGCCTTTGCCGCGCAGATTCAGGCATATAAGGAAGGCGGATTTGACAGGGTCAACCCGTCGATCCTCAAGGCGGATATCATTACGGCCTACCCGGATTTCAATGAGCGTGCGATCGGGTTCAAGCGTTTTTCAGATGTCATGAAGCAGCTGGAAAAGGATGGACTGGTGGTCATTGAAATGGACGAACAGAAGACCATGCTGATCAAGCTGCTGTAAAGGCAGCGAAGCAGGAGGCTGCACGGAGTGAAGTATCTTCGCAGGGGAATCTGGTTCATCGCCGGAAGGCTGCTGGTCATCTGCCTGGTTCTCGGGCTGATGATCGCGGTGTTTTACTACGCGATGAACCTGACCAACATCCAGATCATCCTGAAGGACGGGATGGCCGGACGCGCTAAATATATCATGGGCATGACGGTGGACCGGAACGATCTGACCCGGCATTTCCAGAGCTCCTGGCTGGACAGCGATGAGGAAATCCTCCGGGCGGCACAGGGAACCTCTCCGTATGCGGACTACAATATACGCGGAATTGACCACCGGCTGGAAATGGGATATTTCTGGGTCTGGCCGTGGGAAAACACGGTCCGGCTGGAAATCTCCGAGCGGATTCCGAGAATTGACGGCCGCGTCCGGGGGCTGAAGGCGGATGAGGTCATCGCGCGGGACGGAGCGGAGGCGGTATATCCGCCCGCATGGCCGGATGCCACGTACCGGGTGCTGCTGGTGAGGGAAAACGGCCAGTGGAAGATCAAAAGCCTCGCGCTGCAGCGACCGGCGGAATAACGGACGGAAAAGAATCAAAAGACCTGAAAACGCGGTGGAAACCGCGTTTTTTCAGGCTTTCGGGCATCAAAGGAAGGGAAGTGACGAAAATTTTTTAAAAAAATCGAAAAAAAGTGCTTGACAATTGATTCTGAATTTGATATCCTAGGCAAGCTCGCTCGAGAGAAGCGCGAAAGGGCAAAACGAGAGCGGGCAGGCGAACCTTGAAAACGATACAGAGAAGAAACGCGCAATAGTAAGGAAAGCACACGGAAGTGTGCAGATCAGCGAAGATTCCAAAGAGTTTAGCATCAGTCCGGTGAAAGCCGGGGGATGTTGAAGGATTAAACGGAAGAGTTTGATCCTGGCTCAGGACGAACGCTGGCGGCGTGCCTAACACATGCAAGTCGAGCGGAGACATACGACGGAGATGAAGTTTTCGGATGGAGTCAAAGATGTATGTTTTAGCGGCGGACGGGTGAGTAACGCGTGAGCAACCTGTCCTTCACAGGGGGATAACACAGCGAAAGTTGTACTAATACCGCAT
>CAMNCR010000193.1 GCA_946534455.1 uncultured Clostridia bacterium
CAGGTGACCACGGTCTACTGCTCCCCGGAGGTCCGCTCCTATGTGGCTGGCCTGGCGGCCGCCACCCGGACAGAGCCCTCCTTCCAGCTGGGCGCCTCCACCCGCGCCGCCATTGCGCTGCTCCACGGCGCGCAGGCCTGCGCGCTGCTGGACGATCGCGATTTTGTGCTTCCCGAGGATGTGCAGCACATGTTTCTGCCCGTCCTGACCCACCGCATGGTGCTTTCTCCTGAAGCCCGCATGAAGGGCGTTCAGCCGGAGCAGGTGCTCCTGTCCCTGCTGCAGAAGACCACCGTCCCCTTACGCGTATGAGAATCCATCTGCTCCTTCCCCTCGGCCTGTTTCTGATGCTGCTGACCGTGGCCCTTTCCACAGGCAGCGTCCTTTTTTTCATGCTCTCGCTGCTCATCGCCCTGGCGGTGCTTGCGGGGCTGGTCAGCGTCCTGTGGGCCTCCGCCACGCTGCGGGTCGCTTCCGACCTGTCCGACCTGACGCTCCAGCGCGGCGAAACCGCCGAGCTGCATCTGACCGCCCGCCATCAGGGGCTGCTGCCGATCGCGCCCATCACGCTGCTCCTGGACGCAGCCGGCTCCGATCCCCGTCCGATCCGTCTCCGGGACATGCCCGGCCGGAAGCAGACGCTGTCCATGCCCGTCCGGGGAGATCACGTAGGCGTTTTCCCCACGGGCCTGCGGGCCTGCATCGTGGAGGATCTCCTGGGCTTTTTTCAGCGCACCGTCCATCTGGAGGATACCCTGGCTGAGATGTCCGTGCTGCCCCGCACCTTTGATACGGAGCCGCTGATTCTCGCGCCGGGGGATCCGGGCAGCGAGGCCATGGCCCGCGCCACCGAGGACCTGAGCTCCCCCTCGGACATCCGGGAATACCAGCCGGGGGACGCCATGAAAAAAATTCACTGGAAGCTGTCCCTGCGCAAGGGAGAGCTCATGGTCCGCAAATTTGACGAACCGATCCTGCAGGACGTGCTCATTCTCATGGACTGCTCCCGTCCTCCCTCCTGGGGCCATCCCCGGGCCGAGGCGGATCTGCGGGACGCGCTGCTGGAAACCGCCGCCTCCGTCTTTTCCGCAGAATGCAGAACCGACCACGCGGTCAGGCTTCCGCTTCTGGGCAGCCATCCGGTGGATCTGGATCAGCACATGAGTCTTTCACTGGTCTTTGATTACCTGGCCCGGGCGGACTTTTCGGAGATGGACCGGTTTGAACGGGTGCTGACGCTGGAAAGCCGCCGCCTGCGGAAGGTCGGCTGCGTCGTGGTCATCGCGGCCCGGCTGAACAGTCCCATGATTGATATCATGATCCGCATGCATCGCATGGGACCCAGCCTCCGCCTGTATCTGGTCACCTTCGCGCCGGACGACGCGAACGTTCTGCCCCTGATTTCACGCCTGCGCCAGGCGGGCATCGAGGTGACCTACGTCACCCCCGAAACCGGCGCATCGGAAGCCTGAGCGGTTTCCTTCACACCCCGCACGGAAAGGAGAAATCGGCATGCTGGAAAAGGGAAAGGCCGCGCTGGTTCATTTTCTGCTGTCCTTTCTGCTGACCATCGGTCTGCTCATGCCGGTGCTGAAGGTCCTTCTGCCCGATCAGTCGCCCGTTCTGCCCCTGACTCTTGCCGGCGCTCTGTGCCTGGCGGCCTCCTGCCTGTGCCTGTCCCGCCCCTCCGCCATCGCGGGCGCCGGGCTGCTGCTGGCGGGCGTGCTGGCCTGCGCGCTTCAGCCCGGCCTGCGGATCCTGGTCTCCGATGCGCTGCGCGCCCTGACGCTGCGCTTCTACGGTCAGATGGCGGCCCTGCCGCTGGTGGGCAGGGAGGTCACCCTGTTTCTGGCGTTCCTCTTCAGTCTGCTGTGTTTTCTGATCACCTTTCCCGCCGTTTCCTTCTTTCCCTCCACCCTGCTGTGTGTCGGCGCAGCGCTGATTCTCTGGCTTTCCGGCGCGCAGGAGCAGCTTCCGTGGCTGCTTCCCGGTCTGGCAGCCTCCCTGACCCTGATGCTTCTTGACCGGCACCCGTCCACCTCCGCGCTGCGGCTTCTGCCCTCCGCGGCTGCGCTGATCGCCCTCGCCTTCTTCCTGACCCCGCAGGCGGGCGTCACGGTCGAACCGCTTCGGGAGCAGGCCGACGCCCTCCGGCAGGCGATTCTGGACCGGCTCTTCTTTACCGAGCCCCGGGATGTGTTCAGCCTGTCCACGGAAGGGCTTTATCCTCAGGGCTACGGTCAGATGGGGGGAACCCCGTCCCAGAGCGATCATCCCGTGATGCAGGTCTCCACGCCCCGCAAAACCTATCTCCGGGGCGTGATTCTCAACGAATACAACGGCCGCGCCTGGTACAACACCACCGGCGGCAGGCGCTACCTCTGGCAGTCCCGTTCTCTGGGGGACAGCCGTTCCCGCCTGTTTGACCAGGCCCTGCCTGCCTTTCTCGGAGAGAACGCGCTGACGGCTCCCTCCACCGTTTCCGTCCGGATGCTCTCGGACAGCGCCTCCACGCTCTTCGTCCCCCAGCGCATCCGGCAGCTGACGCCCGGCGGCAGCCTCGTTCCCTATTTTTCCAGCTCCTCCGAGGTCTTCGCAACCCGCAATCTGCAAGCCGGCGATACCTGGACCGTTTCCGCCCCGCTCTTTCTGGCCGGGGACGCCGGCCTGGCGACTCTGATTGACGCGTGCGCCTCCTACGCGGATCCCCAGTGGGACGCCGTGGCGGACACCTATACCCGTCTTCCCTCCCATCTGGGACAGGCCCTGTACGATCTTGCCGCCGAAATCACCGCCGCTGCCCGCACCCCGTATGAGAAGGCCTTTGCGCTCCAGACCTGGCTCACCCGGAACTGCCGCTATACCCTGGAGGTGGCGGATCAGCCCGGGGACGTGGACTTCGTCTCCGCCTTCCTGCTGGACACGCGCCAGGGATACTGCACCTATTTTGCCTCCGCTCTCACGGTGCTCTGCCGGATGGTTCATCTGCCGGCCCGGTATGTGGAAGGCTATCTGGCCGAGCCCGGTCCCGGCGGAGAGGCTCTCGTCACGGGCCTGGACGCGCATGCCTGGACCGAGGTCTATCTGAACGGCTTCGGCTGGCTGACCTTCGATGCCACACCCGCCCGGCGCTCCGACGCGCCCGGCGAATCCGACCCGCCGCAGAGCGACCGGCCGGACGATTCTCCGGAACCCTCTCCGGAACCCTCTCCCGAGCCCTCTCCGGAACCCGAGGACGCGCCCTCGCCTGAACCGGAGGACGCGCCGTCGCCGGAACCGGAGGACGCGCCGTCCCGGGAGCAGCCGGATGAGCCCACTCCCACCCCCGGGCAGGAGGCGGCTCCTTCTCCGGACGCGCCGTCCGCTCCGCCGCAGTCGGAGACAGCCTCCCCGGAGGAGGATGCCTCCCGGCGCAATGAAAAAGAGCCCCCGAAGGGACTCTGGCTGCTGCTGATCCTGCTTCTGCTCCTCCTGGCGCTGCTCCTCCGCTGGCTGCAGACCTCTCCGGAGCGCAGAGCCCGGGCGGCGGACTCCGAGGAGAAGCGCTTTGAAATCTGGATGCAGGAAATCCATGACCGCCTGGCGGCCGAGGGCATGCAGCGCCGGCGGGGAGAATCCCCCATGGCCTTTGCCCGGCGGGTGGATCTGACGGCCCGCTTTTCAGAGGCCCTGTCCCCCGTGGGCGAGTGCCTGTCCCTGATGCGCTATTCCCGGGCCCTGCCCCTGGCATCGGACACGGCCCTGCTCCGGGACACCGCCCGCGTGCTGCGAAAGGATCTCTCCGCGCCGGCACGCCTCCGATACGCGCTGCGCCGGCTCCTGATTCCCGTCCGGAAGCGGGATTACGCCTCCTGATTCACAAATGCACAGCTGTTTCGCAGAGCGCAGCCTTCGCACAGCGGATGCTGCGCTTTGCATACCCTTCTGCCATGCCAGATCAGCCTGTGATGGGTCACACCCCAGTCCTCCTCCGGCAGCAGCTCTGTCATCTGCTTTTCCGTTTCCTCCACCGTTTCCGCCTGGCACAGGCCCATGCGGTTGCAGACCCGGAACACGTGGGTGTCCACCGCGAAGGCAGGCACGCCAAAGGCATTGGACAGCACGACATTCGCCGTCTTTCTTCCAACCCCCGGCAGGCTCATCAGCGCCTCCCGCGTGTCCGGCACCTGTCCGCCATAGTCCTCCCGGATCTTCCTGCAGGCGGCGATCATGTTCCCTGCCTTGGATTTGAAGCCGCAGCTCCTGACCATGGGATAGAGATCCTCTTCCCGCGCCTCCGCCATGGACAGCACGTCCGGATACCGGGCAAACACCGCCGGCGTCACCCGGTTCACCTGCCGGTCCGTGCACTGCGCGGAAAGCATCGTCGCCATCAGGGTCTCATATGGATTGGTAAAATGCAGTTCTGCCCTGGCCTCCGGATACATTTCCGCCAGCTTTTCGAGCATTTCGATTTTCCGGTTCTGATTCAATGTGCTTCCCTTCCCTTTTCCGGTTCCTTCGCGTTCTCCGTCAGAACAATTTCCTCCGAAAACAGCCGGGTCAGCTCCTCCCGGGCCGCAGCCTTGGATTTGCTCAGCCCTTCCAGCTCCGCCATGAGCGCGCCTGCATCCTCCGCGCCGGACACATCCGCCCGGTAGACGGAAACCTCGTAGCGGACCTCAGGGCTGAAGGCCCTGGGGTAGGCCGCGTCAATGATGCAGACCGTCTCCTCCGCCTTCAGCTCCGGATGCTTCTCCAGCACATAGGTCTCCAGCGCTCTGTTCCTGGCCAGGCGCTGTTCCGCGGTATACTCCTTGCTCAGCGTCGTCGTATTGTAGCTGTACACGCCGTATCCGAACACGCAGCCCGCGCCCACCGCAAAGAGCACCGCCAGCAGCACCACATGCCTGGCGGTCAGCGCCAGCCCTTCCTCCCCGGAAAACAGATATCCCAGCCTCTTGAAGGGAGGCAGCAGGCTGCGGAAGACCACCGCCAGGATCACGGCCTCCACGGGGAAGAGCACGATGTTTTTCACAATCCGGATCCAGGCCAGGGCATAGTCCTTCCCGAGCATGATGCTGTAGTAGGCCACGTGAATCGGATAGGCCAGCACGACGTTCACCAGAAAGCAGATGGTAAAGCGGCACAGGATCAGCCGCGGAATGGTGATCTCCGCCCGGTAGAGGAACAGCGCGAAAACAAAGCCCCCTGCCATCTCCGTGATCATGTAGGCGGGAAAATAGACCCCGCTGGGAAAGACCAGAAAGCCGAGCGTGTCCGACAGCGCGCCGCACAGCAGCGCGACCACCGGCCCGTATACCATGGAGCCAAAAGCGTTGATGATGAAGCCCACGCCCTCCGTCAGATCCCCCGCGATGGAGATCGACAGCGGCTTGGCCGCGATCCGGAGCGCCAGAATCAGCGCGGCGAAGATCAGCGTCCTCGGCTTTTTCATCTCCCCCAGGGCAAGCATCCAGTATTCTCTGCTGAAGGGCGTTCTGAACGTTTTTCTTACGGTGTTTTTCTGCATGAAAAAAGCCTCCTTTCTGAATACACAGGTCCATTGCTTGTGATTCGCAGAGGCTTTGCTGTAAATAGCAGCGGGATGCGCGTTCCCCACCGCACGGCCCGGGCCGTTTCGTTTCATGACAACTCCCCGTTCATGAACACTTGACGCGGAAAACGCTACTCTGCCTTTACGAATCGACGAAAAGCCCTCGTCCGGGATATCGCCGCTGATCAGCGGGCCTGAATGTAGCCCTTGCGGACCAGCAGCTCCGCCGTCAGAATGCCGCCGCCGGCGGCGCCGCGGATGGTGTTGTGGCTCAGGCACACAAAGCGCCAGTCAAAAATCCGGTCCTCCCGCAGGCGGCCGATGCTGACGCCGAAGCCGTTCTGGAAATCCCGATCCAGCCGGGTCTGGGGCCGGGAGGGATCCTCAAAAACCTGCAGGAAGGGC
>CAMNCR010000194.1 GCA_946534455.1 uncultured Clostridia bacterium
GCGGGCATGATCCTCAGATCGTGTCCGCGGCCTCTTTCTGTCAGAGCCCGTTCTGTCCGGCCGGGAAACCCGGCACAGTCAGTCGCGCATTACTGCGCGGGAGAATAGAACCGCCAGATCAGGTAGGGCTGATTGCCCATGAACAGCGTTTTCACGTTCTTTACCGCAAAGCTGGGGCCATTGCCGCTCTCCAGCAGCGCCTTCAGGTCCTCGCCGTTCCGGACGGCCACCTGGTCCAGCTGTTCGCCCGTTTCAGCGTCCACCCAGTCCAGCACCGTGATATAGGCCAGCAGCTCCTGATCGATGCTGCCCACGTTGACCTGCGGCACCGCGTCGTTCTCGATCACGTGCTCAAAGAACCCCCGGGGATCCTCGCAGAAGAGCATCTCCGTCTCGGTTCCCCGATTGAAGTAGAGGTCCGGGCCATCCCACTCGATCGCATTGATGGTGACTTCCTCGCCATCGGTGAGGATGCTGTCCCCTTCCTTGAGCTCTTTGATCATGTTCGCGTCAAAGCGCTCGTTTTCAAACAGCGTCAGGGTGACAATCCCGTCTCCCTTATATTCCAGATCCGTGGTGATAAAGCGTTCATCCAGATGGTTGATGTCCGTTCTCGGCGGCAGGGGCTTCAGGGGCTCCGCGGCGGCGGCACCGACCAGAGCCAGGGTCATCAGCAGCGCAGTCAGCAGGGCAATCCATTTTCTGTTCTTCATGTTGGAACTCCTCCTTTTTCGTTGAATGATTATTCAAGGCCCCGGAAGCAGAATGCTGCCGGGGCCCATTTCCAGGCTTATTTCGTCATCGCGGCGATTTCAGCGGCCAGGTCATCCTTCCGCTTTTCGATGCCCTCACCGCGCTCGAAGCGGCTGAAGCGAATGACATCGATGGCCGCGCCGGATTCCTTGGCGATTTCGCCCATCAGACCCTTGATGGTCTTGTCGGGATCCTTCACGAAGGGCTGCTCCAGCAGGCACACTTCCTTGTAGTACTTTTCGATGCGGCCCTCGACCATCTTGTCGACGATCTTCTCCGGCTTGCCCTCGTTGAGCGCCTGAGCCCGCAGAATTTCCTTTTCCTTTTCCAGCTTCTCGCTGTCCACTTCCTCGCGGCGAACCGCCTCGGGCTTGGCCGCGGCAATCTGCAGAGCCAGGTCGTGAGCGAAGGTCTTCACCGCGTCGTTGGTGCGGCCGGTCTCATCCGCGGCCACCTCCACCATGACGCCAACCTTGCCGCCCAGGTGAATGTAGGTGGACACCACGCCCGTGGTCTCATACCGGGAGAAGCGGCGAACGCTGATCTTCTCGCCGATGGCCACGGTGGCATCGCTCACCAGGTCGGAAATGGTCTTCTTGGCATCGTCCACGAAGGGCTGCGCCATCAGCGCGTCCACATCCGCCGGATTGGCCAGCGCCACGTGCTTGGCCACGTTGTTGGCGAAGTTGACAAAGTTATCGGTCTTGGCCACGAAGTCGGTCTCGCAGTTGACTTCCACGATCGCGCCGATCTTCCCGTCCTCGCTCACGTACTGGGCAACGACGCCCTCCGCGGCGATGCGGCTGGCCTTCTTGGCAGCCTGGCTCAGTCCCTTTTCACGCAGCCATTCAATGGCCTTTTCCATATCGCCATCGCTCTCCACGAGCGCTTTCTTGCAGTCCATCATGCCGGCGCTGGTCCGCTCCCGCAGCTCCTTGACCATTGCGGATGTAATTGCAGCCATGTTTCATCCATCCTTTCACGATACTGTGTTATGTGTTTTGATCAGGCCTCGGCAGCCTCTTCCGCCTTTTCGGGCGCGGCTTCGGGAGCATCCGGCTCGGACTGCTCGCCCTGCTTGCCTTCCAGCACGGCATCCGCCATCTTGCCGGCAATCAGCTTGACCGCGCGGATCGCGTCGTCGTTGCCGGGGATCACATAGTCGATCTCGTCCGGATCGCAGTTGGTGTCGACGATACCCACGATCGGGATACCCAGGATGCGGGCTTCCGTCACAGCGATGTGCTCCTTGCGGGGATCCACCACGAACAGGGCGCCGGGCAGCTTCTTCATCTCACGGATACCGCCCAGGTTGTTTTCAAGCTTTTCACGCTCGTGAATCAGCTTGATGACTTCCTTCTTGGGCAGCACATCAAACTGGCCGTTCTGCTCCATCTTGTCAATCTGGTTCAGACGGTCGATCCGGGTGCGGATGGTCTTGAAGTTGGTCAGCATGCCGCCCAGCCAGCGGTTGTTCACATAGAACATGTTGCAGCGCTTGGCCTCGGACTCGATGGATTCCTGCGCCTGCTTCTTCGTGCCGACGAAGAGGATGCTCTTGCCTTCCATCGCGATGTCCCGCACAAAGGCGTAGGCTTCATCCACCTTGCGGACGGTCTTCTGCAGGTCGATGATGTAGATGCCGTTGCGCTCGGTGAAAATGTACTGCGCCATTTTCGGGTTCCACCGGCGGGTCTGATGACCGAAATGAACGCCGGCTTCCAGAAGCTGTTTCATGGAAATAACTGCCATTTGGGGTTTCCTCCTTGTTTCTCCTCCCTCTCCTCCTGCGCGACGGGCCACCGCAAAGCGGCACAAGCGATCGCAGAGGAAAGGTGCGTAATCGTTGGAATTTTAGCATATCCCCCGTTGAAAAGCAAGCGCTTTTTCACTGTTTTTTTCTGCGCCTGTTTTCTCTGTTCCCTTTTAGAAGCCGATGTTTCCCCCTTTTCAGAATGTCAGCCTTCCGGAGACTCGTCTACGGCATTCTCCGGCTCCGTCCATCCCGCGGTTACCAGTACATTCATCCCATAGGCAACGGAAGCATCCGGCTGAAAATCGATGACCACCTTATAGCAGACCTCCTCCGTATTGCGCTTCAGGCATCTTTGCCTCTTTATTCAGCCAGGCCAACCTAAAACAAACTTAAAAAAGGCCGCAGCCTGCGACCTTTATGAACAGATTCATGATTCCACCCGGTCAGATTCTTATCTCGACATCACAAGATCCTCCCGGGCTATCAGTTTTTCCAGATCCTGCTCCGGCTTTTCCGTCAGAGCGTTCTTGACTTCCCCGTAGTTTTTCCCCGTCAGCCCCTCCACGAACTGCTTTGCAATTCTCGCCGCACCTCGCTCATGCAGGTGGCTGTTGTCTGCCAGTCCCTCCGGATAATGAAGATGGCCCTGAGCCACGTGGCAGAACAGGCGTTTGCTTTTCTCTTCCCCTTCCTCCTCCAGAAGTGCCATCGTCGCCCTTTCCAGATCAATCAGCGGGATATTCCTTCTTTTTGCCAGTTCCCGCATCGTCTCGGGATAAATCCCGTGTGTCGGCACCGGGTGACCGTTTTGATCAAAAACTCTCCTGGCAATCGGCGTCGCCAGAATCGGCTGCGCTCCCCGCTCCAGGGCCGTATCGATAAACCGGTTCAGATACTCCGGAAAGGTCTGCTCCGGCGTGGTGTGCCGGGCCGGATCCTCCTTTTCGTCGTTATGGCTGAAGGAGATCACCAGCCGGTCTCCCGCTCTCAGGCAGCTGGCGATATCCCGCAGCCGCCCTTCCTCCACAAAGCTTTTGCTGGACCTGCCGCAGACTGCCTCGTTCTGAACATATCCCGCATCCGGCAGCTGGGGCTGCAGCCGCTGCCCCCAGCCGGTCATCGGGGCCGCCTCCGGCCCATAATTGGCCATGGTGGAATCCCCGCAGAGGAACCAGGTCGGCACGGGGCGATCCGGCCGCCAGCCGTCCCATCCGCCCAGCACCGCGGGCAAGGTGATGACCAGCGCGTCCTCCTCCGTCAGGCGCTTCTGCGCCGGATGGCGGGTACTCTGATCCGCCCGCGCGCCCCGGGTATGCCATTCCCCGCAGCGCGCCGTGACCCGCCGCCCCGCGTCCCAGTCCGTGAAGCCCTCCGGCGCCACATGCTCATCCATGCCGCAGTCCAGGAAGACCGTCGCCGCGGAGCCGCGCCACGGCCGGCCGAGAAACGCCTGTCCCGGCGCGCAGCTGCCCGTCAGCTCGCACCGGTGAAAAACAAAGCCATAGGGCTGCGCCGCGCTGGTGTTTGCCGCCGTATACCAGCCGCCCCGCGGCCCCATGTGCAGCGTGCACCCCTCAAACCAGCTGCGGTAGCAGCCGAAAATGAAATCCACATCTCCCTCGATGTAGCAGTCTTCAAAATACTGGCGGCTGTGGGTCTCATGCCCATCCTCGATCCGGTAATAGGCCTCGGCGTTCCCGCAGCGCGCGCCCGTGTCCTCCGTGCCGTTGGGGATCCGCAGGGGGCCGCAGAACAGCGTGTCCTGATGCGCGATCAGCCGGCAGCCGCGGAAGACGCCCCGGTCCCCCGCCGCGTACACGGCCACCGCCTGGCCCACCGCCCGGCCGTCCCCCGCATCGTTGCGAATGGTCAGATGGTCGATTTCCACATCATTCCCGGTGATCATCAGCGTGGCCGTGCGGAACGTTCCCTTCTCCAGGCCGTTCCGATCCCGGTCCGTCGCCGCGGCGCAGGCCGTCAGCACGGTATCCTCCGCGCTTTCTCCCACCAGGCGCACATGATTCCTGTGAATGACCACCCGTTCCTGATAGACGCCCCGCCGAATCAGGATCAGGGTCGGCGCGCCGCTTCCGTCGGGAATCCGGTCGATCGCTTCCTGCAGCGAGGTGTAATCCCCGCTGCCGTCCCGGGCTACAATCACCATGCTCCTTGCTTCCTTTCCCGTCTGTTTTGGCCGCGGGTTCCCTTCGCCGGATTACCGGCGCAGGTCCCGGTACAGCTTCAGATACTGCGCCGCGGACTTCTCCCAGGAAACATCCTTATCCATATCGCGCTGGACGATTTCATCCCAGTGCCAGCGATCCGTGAAGTACACCGTCTTGGCCGCGTTGATCGCCTCCAGCAGAAGCTCGGCGTTGTATTTGTCGAAGGTGAATCCGTTGCCCTGATGCTGCTCCGCGTCGTAGGGCTCCACGGTATCCTTGAGCCCGCCGGTCTCCCGGACGATCGGCACCGTGCCGTAGCGCATGGCGATCAGCTGGGTCAGCCCGCAGGGCTCGAACAGGCTCGGCACCAGCAGCGCGTCCGCGCCGGCATAGATCTGGTGAGCCAGCCCCTCGTTATAGGAGATGAAGGCGCAGACGCTTCCCTTATGCATGCCCTCATAGTACTGGAAGGCGCCCTCATAGCGCGGATCGCCGGTTCCCAGCACGACCACCTGGGTGTTGCCGTCAATCAGCCGGGGGAAGATCGCGTCCACCAGGTCCAGCCCCTTCTGATCCGTCAGCCGGGAGATGAGCCCCAGCACCATTTTGTGCTCATCCTCCTCCAGGCCCAGCTCCCGCTGCAGCGCCAGCTTGTTCTCCTTCTTTTTCTCCAGCACATTCTTCCGGCTGTAGGGAGCCGCCAGCAGCGCGTCCGTCGCGCTGTTCCAGATTTCCACATCAATGCCGTTCACGATGCCGCTGAGCTTTCCCTGATGATAGCGCAGGTGCGAGTCCAGCCCCTCTCCGAAGGCCCCGGTCTGGATTTCACGGGCATAGGTGGCGCTGACCGTGGTCACCCGGTCGGCGAAGGCCAGACCGCCCTTGAACATATTCGCCTCGTCCTCGTTCTGCTTGAGCACCGGATAGTCAAACAGCTCGTCCGGCAGGTCGGACCAGTACTTCAGGTGCGGAATGGAGCAGATGCCCTGGAACCGCAGATTGTGAATGGTCAGCACGCTCTTCGCCCTGCCGACGGGCGTTCCGCCGAACCGGGTCCGCAGGTATATCGGCACCAGGGCCGCCTGCCAGTCATGGCAGTGAATCACGTCCGGAATCCACTCCATGTAATTCATCACCGCCAGCACGGCCTTGGAGAAATAGCAGTATTTCGGAATGTCCTCCCACAGGCCCGTATAGGGATTGCCCCAGTCGAAGAACTCCTGATTGTCGATAAAGTCATAGGTGACGCCGTCCAGCTCCGTCTCCATGACGCCCACGTAGAACGTGCGCCCGCCCTTGCACAGGTCCATCATGAAGGAGCCCTTGTAGGTCAGCCTGCTGCGGTACTTCTCCGGAATGCAGCGATACAGCGGGATAAAAACCCGTACCTGGCAGTTCTCCCGGATCAGCGCCTTGGGCAGCGCGTACATCACGTCTCCCAGCCCGCCGGTCTTGACAAACGGATAGCATTCCGATCCGACGAAGGCCACTTTGCAGGGCGCGTTCTCAGCCGCTTCCCCGCGGATGTTCTTTTCCTGTTCCATTTTTCTTCCTCCTTCTATGATGCGGTGTCTGAAACCGGGCGGATCCCCCCGGGGTCCGTCCAACGATTGTTCTGCTTTCAGTTTATCGCAGACTGGCGGTCCTGTAAAGCGGAAATCCCCCTGACGGAACACAAAAAAGGGACGGCCAGGCCGTCCCCCTCCGGGCCCTTTCCGGGCCACCGGATCAGTATGCTTTTTCGTATCCGCATCCATCGCAATGATACGTCAGGACGCCGGTCCTGCTGTTCTGAAACTGCATGCCAGTGCGCTGATTGCCGGAAGCTCCCCCGGGGCTGAACGCCTCCCTGGAGCGGTCGCCGAGATCAGCCACCCGGCCCGCGTATCCGCCGGGCTGAAGCCTCACATCAAAGCGGTCGCCGTAATCGGCCGCTGTGCCTTCATTATTGAGGATATGCCATCCGTCCGCCTTCCCGCATTTGGGGCAGGCCCTGGGCGGATCTTTCTTGAAAAGTGCCATGGCTCGTATCTCCCTT
>CAMNCR010000195.1 GCA_946534455.1 uncultured Clostridia bacterium
CGCCGGCGCTCGCGGATGCTGATCGCGCTCCTGTCCATCGGCATCGGCGCGACCATTCTGGCCGGCCTGGTGACCATTTATGTGGACGTGCCCCGGCAGATGGGCGCGCAGTTCCGCTCCTATGGCGCGAATATGCTGCTTCTGCCCAGGAATGGCGAAACCCTGAACAGCGAAAGCCTCGAGGAGGCGCTGCGGATCATCCCGGAGGATGCCCTGGTGGGCGCGGCTCCCTACCGCTATGTGCGGCTGGATATGACCACCCGCCAGCAGTCCTTTACCGCGGCCGGCACTGATTTTTCACAGATCACAAAAACGAGCCCCTATTTCAGCGTAGAGGGCGCCTATCCCTCGGAAACCCGCCAGGTGCTGGTGGGCAGAGGCATCGCGGAAAACATCGGCGTCAGGGTCGGCTCCAATATGGAGCTGACGTATCAGCCCACCGGCAGCGCCGGAAGCAATACGCCCGAGGAAGGCCGCTCGCCCGGCACGGTTCTGTCCGGCAAGGCGGAAGGCTTTGGCGGCGGCATGGTTTACGTGACGGCCAAGCTGGACGGGGAGTCGAAAATCGCCTCCGTCTCTGTGGACGCATCCACCCAGACGCCGGAATACGGCGGCCGCATCGCGGAGGATGAAGCCTTCCTGAACCAGCTGATTGGCCAGTCCCTGCCGCTGGCCCTGGGAGACGGCGTGGACGCCCTGACGGGCGCTACCGTGACTTCCGCCGCGGTGGTGGATGCCCTGAACCAGGCGACTGCGGCCGACGCTGCCGTCCGGCCCAGGACGCTGAACTTCACCGTCACCGGCATCCTGACCACCGGCGGCGAGGAAGAAGGATATCTGTTCCTTTCTCTTCAGGATATGGAGAACCTGACCGGCTCGGATCAGCTGGACGTCGCGGAGCTTTCCGTCTCCGCCAACGTCGATCAGCTGGAGGCCTACGCGAGCGACATCACGGAAAGCAGCGGCAGCGTCCAGGCCCGGCTGGTCAAGCGCGTGGCGAAGTCCGAGGCGTCGGTGCTGGAAAAGCTGACGGCGCTGGTATTCCTGGTCACGCTGGTGGTGCTGCTGCTGACGATGATCTGCGTCAGCACTACGATGATGGCCGTCGTATCCGAGCGGCGCAGGGAAATCGGCCTGCGCAAGGCGCTTGGCGCGTCCGACGGCTCTATCCGCGCGGAATTCCTGGGCGAAGGCCTGTTCCTGGGCCTGCTGGGCGGCGTGATGGGGGCGATCCTGGGCTTCGTGTTTGCCCAGGTGGTCAGCGTCAACGTGTTCGGCTCCTCCATCACCTTCCAGCCCCTGCTGCTGCCCGCGACCATCCTCGTGTCCATGACGATCGCCGCAGCATCGTGCCTGCTGCCCATCAAACGCGCCGTGTCCATCGATCCGGCCATCGTCCTGAAAGGAGAGTAATATCATGAGCCTGCTTGAACTGAAAAACGTATCGAAGATTTACGGGGACTTAAAAGCGCTGGATAACGTGAGCCTCCATGTGGATCAGGGCGAATGGGTAGCCATCATGGGCCCCTCCGGCAGCGGCAAAAGCACCATGATGAACATCATCGGCTGCATGGATAAGCCTACGATGGGGGAAGTGCTGCTGGACGGCGTGGATATTTCCAAAGAGAGCAGCAAGCGCCTGACCGACATCCGGCGGGACAAGATCGGCCTGATTTTCCAGCAGTTCCACATGGTCAATTACCTGACCGCCGTGGAAAACGTGATGGTTTCCCAATATTACCATTCCCTGCCTGATGAGGAGGAGGCCCTGGAGGCCCTGGGCCGCGTTGGACTCAGGGAGCGCGCCCGGCACCTGCCCAGCCAGCTCTCCGGCGGAGAGCAGCAGCGCGTGTGCGTGGCCCGGGCGCTGATCAACCACCCGGAGCTGATCCTGGCCGACGAGCCCACGGGCAACCTGGACGAAGCGAATGAAAACATCGTGCTGGACCTGTTCGCCCAGCTGCACAAAGAGGGCACGACCCTCATCGTCGTGACTCATGACCCGGAGGTGGCCGAAGCCGCTCAGCGCACCATTGTGCTGGAGCATGGCAAGGTCGCCCGGGAAGTCATCAACGAAAACTTCGGAAAATAATGTATGGGCAGGAGGACCTATCCGTGAAAAAGCAAAGCATCCCCGCCGGTATCCTGCTGGCCCTCTCACTGGTGATTTCCATCGGGAGCCAGACCTTCCTTTCTCCCTGCATCCATGACGACGGCGCTTTCGGGCCGTGCCACTGGGCGGGGAGGATGCTCCTGGGGCTGGGCTGCGCGCTGGGCGTTCAGGCAGTTCTTGCTCTCCTGATCCGGCGCGTCCGGTGCGGCGCCTATCTCAGCGCCCTGCCGCTCTGCCTCCTGGGAATCCTGACCCCGGGCACCCTCATTGACATCTGCCACATGAGCACCATGCGCTGCCGGATGGTGATGCAGCCGGCCATGATCATCCTGTTTTGCGCGGCGTTGGCGGTTGCCCTGACCGGCATGATCCTGAACTGGAGAGAGCAGTAAAGCGATGAACAGCTTTTCTTTGTCTGTCAAGAACCTGTCGCGCAGGCCGGGCCGCACGGTGGCGCTGACCCTGCTGACCGCCTTCCTTGCGCTGGCGGTCTTTGGCGGCTCTTTGGTCGTGCTTTCCCTGCGCAGCGGGCTCAACAGCCTGGAGGCGCGGCTGGGCGCGGACATCATCCTGGTGCCCTCTGAGGCCCAAAGCAAGGTGAGCTTCCAGAACATGTTCCTGCAGGGGACCACCGGCGCGTTTTATATGGATGCTTCGGTCCTGGACGAAGCCCTGGAGGTGGATGGCGTGGAAAAGGCCGCGCCGCAGACCTTTCTCGCGTCCCTGAAGGCGGACTGCTGCTCGATCAAAATCCAGGTGATCGGTATCGACCCGCAGCGGGATTTCACCGTACAGCCCTGGATCAGCCGCAG
>CAMNCR010000196.1 GCA_946534455.1 uncultured Clostridia bacterium
AGGGCGGAGCCGCTGGCCCAGGGGCCCTGCAGCCCGGATCCGTGATGGGGCGCCGTCCGGAGCACCGGCACGAATTCCGGCGCGAAGCCCAGCTCTCCGGCCGCCCGCAGATACGCCATGGCCAGCACGCAGTTGGGCCGATCCAGCAGGGCGGCCGCCTCCGGGTCCGCCGGCTCCGCCGCCCGCCGCAGCGCCTCCGCCCATCCCAGGCCCCGGTCCAGCCCCTCCCGGAGCCCGGCGCGGACGCGCGCATCCTCCTGCAGGGCCGAGGCCCGGCGCAGCAGGGCCAGATCCTCCGTCTCCGCGCCGAAGGACACGGCGTCCACCCCCATGCCCTGCAGAAGGCGCATGCCGCCCAGGGCAAAGCCCTCCGCCGGCCGCAGGCTCCAGCACGCCGGCAGCAGCAGCACCAGATCCGCGCCGCCCGCCAGGGCGCACCGGGCCCGGTCGATGGGGCTCAGGCACGCGGGCTCGCCCCGCTGGGTGAAAAACCCGCTCATGGCCACGATCGCCGCCCCGGCGCCGCTCCGCCGCTTCGCCTCCGCCAGCTGCCAGGCATGGCCCCGGTGGAACGGATCATATTCCGCGATGATGCCGACCGTCCGCCTGCGCTCCATGCTTCGCTCCCCTTTTTCGCACGTCGGCCCACCCGCTTTGCCGGGTGGGCCGTTTCCCGTTTCAGATTCGTTTGGCTTCCATGTAGAACCGCTTCTCGTCCGCCTCGCCCATGGAGAAGGTTTTCCGGGGCAGCACGCCCAGCGCCGTCACATCCCGGAAGAAGCTGCCCTTGTCAATGGGCGGCAGCAGGAAGGCCACGCTTCCCTCCCGCCGCGCCAGGGCGCGCAGGGAGCCTTCCCCGTGAATGTAGTCGATGGCCGCCTCCGGATGGCGGCGGAGATAATCGTCCAGCCACAGCTGGATCGTCGCGCAGGGAATCGCGCCCTCCGGCCGCAGCACGGCCACGGCCTCCTCCCCGTCCGCCGACAGCATGCGGAAGCGGTGGGCCTGCTGCTCCTCCGGCACATCCTCCGCCGCGACCAGGGCCATGCCCCGGGCGGCCGACCAGGCCTCCCAGTCCGCGCGCATCGCCGCCCGGTCCGCGCCGGTCACGATCCGGTGGATGGGCTCGAAGAGCAGCGCCTCGTCATGGATGTTCACGATTTCGCACAGGGCATACCGGGCCGGATGCACCGCCCGCTCCGCCTCCGTCAGGGTCGGCCGGATCTCCTCCCAGGCCGCCTTCGCCGTGGCCAGGGAATGGTTGCCGTCCCCCACCGCCAGCAGCATCGGGGTTTCCTCCCCCGTTTCGGCGATGAGCCGGTCCAGCAGCGCGTTCAGCGCCGCGTCCACCTGTCCCAGGCTTTCCGCGTCCTCCACGGCATAGCCCCGGAGATGGCCGCCCCGCTGCATCAGCTCAAAATCATACAGCTTCCGCAGGGTCTCCTTCCGGGCCTGCAGGGGCTCCAGCACGGTCCGCTCCGGATCGTCCAGGAGAATCATGATGTGCGTCAGCTCCACCGGCGCGCCCCGGCGGATCGCCAGGCGCGGCGGCAGGCGGGAGGCGATGGTCTGCTCCGTCGGCCGGATCAGGGGCCGGGCCTCCCGGTCAAAGGAATAATCCTCCAGATCCACCGCGCCCACCAGGCCCAGCCGGGTTCCCGCCGGCGTCCGGCGCTCGCAGAGGACGAAGCCCTGCCGCACCGCCGCCGTCAGCAGGCCCTCCTCCAGATAGCGGGCCATGGCGGCGTGAATGCGGGGAATGCGCCCGGCGCTCTCCGCCAGATAGCATTCCGGCAGAATCAGCCGCAGCGCGGAGGGCGCATCGCCGACCACCGCCTCCGCCGCCTCCCAGTAGGCGGGCTCGGAGGTATACTGATCGCAGGCGATGCACGCCCAGGTCTCCGGCCGCACGCCGGCGGCGGGCAGCAGAATGTCAGCGGGCCGCAGCCCGACTCTCTCAAAGGACATGGCGCTCTCCCTCCTCACAGATCAAAGGTCACCCGCACGCAGCGGGACAGGAAACCCACGTCGCTGATCTCCGCGGTTTCCGCCTCATATTCCCGGTCGTAGGACTGGAGCAGCACCTGGCGGTCGTTCAGAATCTTGATTTTCCGCAGATACCGGTGCTCATTGTGGTTCAGGAGCATGATCGCGCCGTCCACCGGGCTCTGGGCCGGCACCGTCAGCACGATGTCCCCCCTGTGAATGCGGAAGCCCCGCATGCTGTCGTCCGGCGCCAGATAGAAAAAGACCTTTTCCGGGTTCGCGCCCTCAATCCGTCCGTTTTCCACCGGCACCAGCTGATAGCTCACCGGCTTCATGACCGCGTTCATGACCGGCACCCGCTTGAGCACGCTGCTCAGCGCGTCCAGCCAGACGCTGCCGGACACGCCCTCCTCCTTTTCCTCCTCCCGGGTGGAGGCCACCAGCTCCGCTTCCTTCTTCTTCGGCTTCTGCACCGCCTGGGCCAGCGAGGGCGCCGCCTGGGCCAGGTCCACCGTCGCCGCGATGTCGTCCAGCGTGAAGTCCGCCTCGGTCTGCTGCTTCAGGCCGATGGTCTTCAGAATGCGCCGGGCCTGATCATCCGCGATGATGCGGGTGCCCGCCTCCACCGCCATCAGATAGCTCTCGCTGACGCCGCATTTCCGCGCCACCTGCTTCGGCGTCAGCTTCTGACGGATGCGCTCTGTCCGGATCAAATCCCCTAATCTGCTCATTTCCTGATTTTCATTCCTTTCCCGAATCCCGTGAATCCCGCCGTGATTTATCCCCGCCTGCCGAGATACGCTTCCTGAATGGCCTCGCTGGCCAGAAGCTCCTCCCCGGTGCCGGTCATGGTGATCCTGCCGGTCTCCATGACATAGGCATAGTCGCAGGCGTGCAGGGCCGCGTTGGCGTTCTGCTCGATCAGCAGCACCGTCATGCCCGTGGACTTCAGCGTCTGAATGATCTTGAAAATATCCTTCACCACCAGCGGCGCCAGACCCAGGCTGGGCTCGTCCATCATGATCATCCGCGGCCGGGTCATCACCGCCCGGCCCACCGCCAGCATCTGCTGCTCCCCGCCGGACAGGGTGCCGGCCAGCTGCCAGGAGCGCTCCTTCAGCCGGGGAAACAGATCGTAGACGTACTGGATATCCTCCTCGATGACCTCCCGGTCCTTCCGGAGATAGGCGCCGATGCGCAGGTTTTCCAGCACCGTCAGATTGGCGAACACCCGCCGGCCCTCCGGCACCATGGCGATGCCGGTTTCCACGATCTTCTGCGTGTTGTAGTCCGTAATATCCCGGCCCTCGAAATAGATGCGCCCCTCCCGGCAGGGAACCAGGCCGGAGATGCACCGGAGGGTCGTGCTCTTGCCCGCGCCGTTGGCGCCGATCAGCGTCACGATCTGCCCCTCCTCCACGTCGAAGGAGATGCCCTTCAGGGCCTCGATGCCGCCATAGCTGACGACGAGATTGGTCACCTTCAGCAAGCTCATTCCTCTTCCACCCCCAGATATGCGGCAATGACCACAGGATTCTGCTGGATTTCCTGCGGCGTGCCCTCGGCAATCTGCCTGCCGAAGTCCAGCACATAGATCCGGTCCGAAATATCCATGACCAGGTTCATATGATGCTCGATCATGAACACCGTCAGGTTGAACCGGTTCTTGATGTCCACGATGAATTCGCCCAGCTCGTCCGTCTCCTGGGGATTCATGCCGGCGGCCGGCTCATCCAGCAGGAGCAGGGTCGGATCCGTGGCCAGGGCCCGGGCAATTTCCAGCCGGCGCTGCTTGCCGTAGGGCAGGGAGGTGGCCAGCTCGTCCGCCTCCTCCGCCAGGCCGACGGTTTCCAGCAGGGACATGGCCTTCTCCCGCATCCGTCTTTCCTCCCGCAGGTTCAGCCGGAAGGCCGCCGTAAACAGGTTCGACGAGCGGCGCAGGTGGGTGGCGATGAGCACGTTTTCAAACGCGGTCTGGCTTTTGAACAGCCGGATGTTCTGGAAGGTCCGGGCGATGCCCATGGCCGTGATCCGGTCCGGGGAATAGACCACCGGCCGGGTCTCCCGGTACTTGTTGGCCAGCTCCCCGGCATACTGCCGGACCATCTTCCCCTGGGGATGATTGACGGCGATGGGTTTGCCGTGGAAATACACCGCGCCGTTGGTCGGCTCATACACGCCGGTGACGCAGTTGAAGGCGGTGGTCTTGCCCGCGCCGTTGGGTCCGATCAGCGCGACGATCTCCCCCTCGTTCACCTGCAGGGACAGATTGTTGATGGCGACCACGCCGCCGAACTGCATGGTGATGTTCTCCAGGCGGAGCACATTCTTCACTTCGCTCATTGGATCCGTCCTCCCTTCGCGCCGCGGCGGCGGCCAATCTCCCAGAGCTCACGGTCCCCCATGATGCCCCGGCGGAAGAAAAGCACCACCACCATGATGACCACCGAGAAGACGACCATGCGGAAGCCGGGGGCCAGCAGCGGCACCTTGAAATCGCCCACCAGCATTTCCGAATCCAGGAAGCGCAGCCACCATTCGCTGGCCGCGATGAAGAGGAAGCTGGCAATCACGCTGCCGGACACGGAGCCCAGGCCGCCGATGACCACGATCAGCAGGATCTCATAGGTCATGGAGCTCTTGAAGCTGTTGGCCTGCAGGGAGCCCTGGTACATGGCCAGCAGCGCCCCGCCGACCCCGGCGAAGAAGCTGGAGATGACGAAGGCCATCTGCTTGTGATGGAACAGGTTGATGCCCATGGCCTCGGCCGCGATCTCGTCGTCCCGGATCGCCTTCATGGCCCGGCCGTAGGTGGAGTTGATGATCAGCAGGATCAGGCCGATGCACACCCCCACCACCAGGAACACGAAGAGCACCGAATTGCCCGGCATGATGTTCTTCAGCGTCGGATAGGTCTTCAGGAGGTTCGAGCCGTTGGTCAGGGGTCCGATGGTATCCCACTGGACGATGGCGCGGATGATCTCCGCGAAGCCCAGGGTGGCGATGGCCAGATAGTCCCCCTTCAGCCGCAGCACGGGAATGCCGATCAGCGCGGCAAACACCGCCGCGATGAGGCCCGCGGCGATCATGGCGGGAATGACCCCGACCGTGAACTGCACCCAGCCGCCGTCGTAGTACTGATACACGGCGGCCCGCTTGGCCATGGGAATGGTCAGGATGGCGTAGGTGTACGCGCCCACGAGCATGAAGCCCGCCTGCCCCAGGGAAAACAGACCCACGAAGCCGTTGAGCAGATTCATGGACACGGCAATCAGGGCGTAGACCGCGCCCTTCTGCAGCACGGTGACCACCATGGATTTGGAGCCGCTCCGCTGCTCAATGAACCAGCCCAGGAAATAGATCGCCGCCACCCCCAGCAGGGAAAGGATCAGGCGGGCATTTTTTCTTTCTTTCATTGCGCTCACCTCACACTTTCTCGGTGGTCTTCTCGCCGAAGAGGCCGGTGGGCCGGAACAGCAGCACCAGAATCAGCAGGGCAAAGGTAAAGGCGTCGGAGAAGGCCGTCAGCCCCGCGGCCTTGATCAGGTTTTCGCTGATGCCGATGATCAGCGCGCCGATCATCGCGCCCGGAATGGAGCCGATGCCCCCGAACACCGCCGCCACGAAGGCCTTCAGCCCGGGCATGGCGCCGACGGTCGGCGTCACCGCGGTGTAGTTGGTGAAAAAGAGCATGGAGCCCACCGCCGCCATGGCGGAGCCGATGATGAAGGTCACGGAGATCACGTTGTTGATCTTGATGCCCATCAGCTGCGCGGTTTCAAAATCCACGGACACCGCCCGCATGGCCATGCCGATCTTCGTGTGGTTGATGAGCATCACCAGGCCCACCACCAGCGCCACCGTCAGCACCGGCGTCACGATGGTCACCACCTTCGTGGTGGCCTCCCCGATGCGGATGGTTTCCGACAGGCCGGGCAGCACCGGATACTGCTTGGCCAGGCCGCCGGTCAGGTACCACATCAGATTCTGCAGCAGATAGCTGACCCCGATGGCGGAAATCATGATGCTCATGCGCGGGGCGCTGCGCAGCGGCTTATAGGCGACGCGCTCCACCGTGAAGCCCAGCACCACCGTCAGCACGATCACCAGGGGAATCGACACCGCCGGCGGCAGGCTCGCCGACAGATACACCATGAAAAAGCCCGCCGCGGTGAAAATATCCCCGTGGGCGAAGTTGATCAGCCGCAGAATGCCGTACACCATCGTATAGCCGACGGCAATCAGGGCATACTGTCCGCCGACGGAGATGCCGGCCAGCAGATACGGGAGCAATTGATTGAACATGTTTTCCCTCTTTCCCGGGATTCTTACGAAGAAAAGGGGCTACTGCGAAACGCAACAGCCCCTTTGTCTCACATTCCCCGATCAGTCATCGACGGACTGCGTTTTCACGAAGTCGAAGGCGCCGGTTTCCGGATTGGCATACTTGATGTAGGCCATATCCTTTCTGGCATCTCCGTTTTCATCGAAGGTGATGTTGCCCGTCACGCCGGTATAATCCACGCCGGGAAGCGCCTCGGCCACCGCGGCCGGATCCGCGCTGTCGGCGGCGGCGAGGGCGGCCAGGGCCACGTTGTATCCGTCAAAGCCCAGGGCGGAAACCGCGGCGACGATGTCGTTGCCGCCGTTGTTGGTCTTCTTGTCGGCGTTCTCGTTCAGCCAGGCCTTGAAGCCGGAAACGAATTCCGCGGCCGCGGCGCCGTCGTCGTTCTCATCGAAGAAGGTGGAGCAGTAAACCTTCACGTTCTTCCCCTTGGCGGCCTCCAGAATCACGGAGCTTTCCCAGGTGTCCCCGGCCAGCAGCGGATAGGTCACGCCCTGCGCGGCGGCCTGGTCGATGATCAGCGCGGCATAGGTGGTGGCGCAGGGAGCGAACACCACGTCCGCCCCGGCGGCGGTGGCGTTGTTCAGATAGGCGGCAAAGTCGCTGGTGCCCTCGGTGAAGTTCTCCTCCACCACTTCTCCGCCCAGCTTCGTGAAGGCGTCCACGAAGTACTTGCCCAGGCCCACGCCGTAGTCCTCACCCAGCATGGTGAGCACATAGGCCTTGGTGGCGCCCAGCTCCTTCGCGTAGTTCGCCATGACCGTGCCCTGGAAGGGATCCAGGAAGCAGATGCGCCAGTAGTAGTCGCACAGCAGGGTCACGTTCGGGTTCGTGCAGGAGATGCCGATGGCCGGCACGCCCGCCTCGGCAAAGACGTCGCCGCCCGCCATGGAGGCGCCGGAGCCGTAGGAGCCCAGCACCACGGACACATCCTTGCTCACCAGGGACTGGGCCGCGGAAACGGCCTTGTCCGTCAGGGACTGATTGTCCTCAATGACCAGCTCCACCTGATATTCCTCGCCGCCCAGGGTGATGGTGGGGGCCAGGCTGTTGGCATATTCAATGCCCAGGATTTCCTGCTTGCCGCCCGCGCCGTTATCTCCCGTGGAGGGCTCAAAAACGCCGATGCGGATCACGTTATCCGCCAGCGCAAAGGCGGGAACCAGCATCATCACGGCCAGAACCAGTGCAATCAGTTTCTTCATGATGGTATCCTCCTTGTTATTCGCTCCTTTTGAGTGCTTTTTTCAGATTATACCGGCCCAAAGGAGGAAAAACAAGCGCTGAACAAAAGAAAGACAAAAGGGAGAACCGCCCTCCGCGTTTCCCCCTATTTATCCACAGGCAGGCCGCTTTCTGACCCGGATGCCGTCCCGTCTGCTCAGCCCTTCAGGCCCTGCTCCTGCCGCTCCATGTTTTCCACAACCACGTCGTAGATTTCCCCAAGACCCGCGCAGTATTCCAGGACCTTCCAGGGCTCGTTGGTATGGTAGTGTATTTTGATCAGCTCATCATCCCCCACGGCCAGGAGGCAGTCCCCCTTGAAATTGTTGGTGATGTAGTCATTGATCTGATCCTCGTCCAGGTCATGGCCTTCAATCAGCAGCTGCGTATCAAACTTGAATTCCAGCATATTTCTCTTCCTTCCTTCCCCCGCGCCTCCCGCGGGGAATGATGGAACTTTACCATTTTCAGCGCGAAAAGTCAAATGAGCGCATGGAAAATCGGGCTTCTCCGGCGTCAGATCCGACCTGTGGATAACTTGTGGACAATTTTCTATTTTGCCTCCGCCCAGGTCCCGCCGCGGTGCACCTCCGCCACCAGCGGCACCTGCAGGGACGCCACCTGCTCCATGCCCTCCTTCAGGATGCGGGCCGCCTCCTCCGCCTCCTCCGGCGGGCACTCCAGCAGCAGCTCATCGTGCACCTGGAGAATGATGCGGCTCCGGAGCCCCGCCCGGCGCAGCCCCTCCGCCACGCGCACCATCGCCATCTTCATCAGATCCGCCGCCGTGCCCTGAATCGGCGTGTTCATGGCGACGCGCTTTCCGAACTCCCGGATGGCCGCCCGGGTCGACTGCAGCTCCGGCAGATATCGCCGGCGGCCCAGGAGCGTCACGGCGTAGCCCCGGTCCATGCCCTCCTGCACGGCCTCGTCCATAAAACGCTTGACCCCCGGATATTTTTCAAAATACCGGGCGATAAACTCGCTGGCCTCCTTCCGGCTGACGCCGGTATTCCGGCTCAGGCCGAAGCCGCTGATGCCGTAAATCAGGCCGAAGTTCACCGCCTTGGCCCGGCTGCGCAGCTCCGGCGTCACCCATTCCGGCGGAACGTCGAAGATTTCGCTGGCGGTGCGGGCATGGATATCCTCGCCCTTCCGGAAGGCCTCGATCAGCCCCGGATCCCCGGAAAAATGCGCCATGAGCCGCAGCTCGATCTGGCTGTAGTCCGCGTCCACCAGAACCCATCCCTCCCGGGGCAGGAAGGCCTGACGGATTTCCCGTCCCTCCTCCGTGCGCACGGGAATGTTCTGCAGATTGGGCTCGGAGGAGGACAGCCGCCCGGTGGCGGTGGCCGTCTGATCGAAGGTGGAATGAATCCGGTTCTCCGCATCCATCAGCGGCAGCAGGCCCTCGATATAGGTTCCGTTCAGCTTGGTCAGCGTCCGGTAGCGCAGCAGGGGCTCGATCACCGCCGGCGCGTCCCACCGCAGGGATTCCAGCACCTCCGCGGAGGTGGAATATCCCTTGCTGGTCTTTTTGCCGTGGGGCAGCTTCAGCTGCTCAAACAGCACCTCGCCCAGCTGCTGCGTGCTGTTGAGGTTGAAGGGCCTGCCTCCGGTGGCCTCAATGACCTCCCGGCGGCGGGTTTCGATTTCCGCGCGGTACTTTTCTCCGAGCCTCTCCAGGCTTTCCGGATCCACCCGGCAGCCCGTCCGCTCCATCTCGAACAGCACCCGGCTCAGGGGCATTTCCGTGTCCGTCAGCAGGGGCAGCATGCCCTCCTTCCGCACCTGCTCCCGCTGCCACGCCGCCAGGGAGCACAGCGAGGCCGCTCCCTCCCCGCCGTCCGGCGTCAGCAGGGACAGCGCAGCGCTCTTCTCCTGCGGATTCAGCAGATACGCCGCCAGGCGCGTGTCCCACGCAAAGCCTTCCGGCGCCGGCAGGCCCAGGCCGGACAGCAGATGCAGCCAGCGCTTGCTGTCATGCACGGTCCACCGCCAGCCCTCCGCGCCCTCGAAAACGGCGCGCAGCGCCTCCTCCCGCTCCATGCCCGGGGTCAGCAGATCGCCCCCCAGGGGAATGATCGCCTGCCTTCCGGTCCGGCAGGCCAGCGAAACCGCCTGCTCCGTCAGGGCCAACGCCGCCTCCCGCTCCCCGTCCCCGGGGCCCGCGGCCAGCCACGCGGAAATGGCGTCCGCGCTCAGCAGGGTTTCCGGCGCATCAAAGGGCAGCATCGCCGCCCCGGCCGCCGGTGCGCTCTCCGCCGCCGGCTCCGCGGCCTTCCCCGCCTCCGGCCTCTCCCGGACCGGGGCCGTCTGCGCCTCCCCGTCGATGCGGCGAATCAGGCTGTTCAGCCGCAGCCGGCGCAGCGCCGGGATGCCCGCCTTCCAGTCCGGCACGCGGCAGTCCTCCAGCGCAAAGCTCACCGGCGCGTCCCGGTGAATGGTGGCCAGCTCCTTGCAGAACCGGGCCTGATCCGCGAAGGCGGCGAGCTTTTCGCCCATTTTTCCGCGGATCTCCCCCGCGTTTTCCAGCACCCTTTCCAGCGTGCCGTACTGCTGCAGAAGCTTCACCGCCGTCTTGTCCCCGATGCCCGGCACGCCCGGAATGTGATCGCTGGCGTCCCCCGCCAGCCCCTTCCAGTCCGTCACCTGCCCGGGGGTGAAGCCGTATTCCTCCATCACCTTCGCCTCGGTGAAGCGGATGGTCTCCGAAATGCCCTTCCGGGTAAAGATCAGCTGCGTGCCCTCGCTCACCAGCTGCAGCGCGTCCCGGTCCCCGGTCAGCAGCAGCGGAAGCACCCCCTGCCTTTCCCCCTCCAGGGACAGGGTGCCCAGCAGGTCGTCCGCCTCCCAGCCCTGGAGGGAATACCGGCGGATGCCCATCTCGTCCAGCAGGGTGCGGATGGTCTCAAACTGCTGCCGCAGCTCCGGCGGCGTCTCCGAGCGCCCCGCCTTGTATTCCGCGTAGATTTCATGGCGGAAGGTGGGCCCGTGCTCATCGAAGCAGATCGCCAGATACTGCGCCTGCTCCTCCCGCACGATCTTGATCAGCATATTCAGAAAACCATAGATGGCATTGGTATAAATGCCATCCGCGTCCATCAGAGGCAGCGCGTGAAACGCGCGGTGCATGAGGCTGTTTCCGTCTACAATCAGAAATGCGTCCTTCACTGTTCTTTTTCCTCTCCGTGGGTCGTCAGCCCGGTTCCCCCCCGGGGGGCGGAGCCTCTTCCTCCGACATCAGCTGCGGCACAGGCAGATCGCTGTCGTCAAAGGGATTATCCTCGTCCTCCAGCGGCAGCAGCGCCTCCCCGGACGATTCCTCCTCCGTCTCCTCCGCCTGTTCCTTCCGGACCCATGATATATTCATATACCCCGCTTCGTCAACCTGAACCTGAATCTGCTCGCCGATTTCCGTCATCGCCAGCACCTGGGTGGACCGGGTCGCCGCGCGCCGGGCGTATTCCTGAATCACTTCCGTCTGATCAAAGTAGTGCATGGGAATCAGCAGCCGGGGCTTCACGCTGAGAATAAAGTAATCCGCGCCGGCCTCAAACATGGCGCCCTGCCGCGGATCCACCGGAAAGAAGGCGATATCCACCGCTTCTCCCTGGATCGGAAGCACCGCCCGGTGAAAATCCTCCTCCGCCTCCTGAATTTCCTGCATGGTGGATTCCTCCCGCCAGTGCCAGAAATTCAGGTCCCCGGCGTGGAAAAAGCGGAAGCCGCCCAGATCCAGCAGAAAGCTGACGCCCAGGTCCGTGGAATCGAAGGCGGTCACCCGCACGTCCTCCGAAAGCTCCAGGCTGTCCCCCGGCGCCATCCGCTTTCCCCGGATGCCGATGGGCATGTCGGAGGAAACGATGTACTGCACCTCCGCAAACTGCCGCCAGGAAAACACGACGCTGTCCAGATGGTCGACGTGATCGTGCGTGATGAAGACGTAGATTTTCCGGTAGGCGCTCAGCTCCTTCTCCGTCAGCTGCGCCTCCTCGAAGAGCTCCCCCTGATCCCCGCGCCAGTAATCGAAAACAAAAAGATCATGACGCCACGCAATCGAAAAGCCGCTGTGATAGTAATGGGTAATGAGAAACTGCTGTTCCATGGGGCATGATCCCTCCTTTTCCGGACAGCGCTTTTCCGGCCGGATAAACAAAACCGGAGCCTTTTTGAGTCAAATGATTATCTCAAAAATCCCCGATTTTGTCAATTTATTCCCACTTTTATTCCGGTTTCGTCCCAAAAACTGGGCTATAATGGAATCAATAATCCTTAAAATTGGGACTCAGACCCACATGAACCGGTTTTCTCCTTATGAAAAATCCGGCTCCCGCAGGGTTTCCTCCTCCACCGCCGGACCCCGGTTGGTCTCCTCCAGCGCCGCGCCCTCCTCCGCCGCGCGAACCCGGTAGGTTCGCTGGGCATGATGGGACAGCAGGTCGTCCTCGTCCGTGCAGGTCACAAAGGTCTGATATCCCTCCACCAGGGCCAGCAGGCGCTCCCGCCGGTTCCGGTCCAGCTCGCTCATCACGTCGTCCAGCAGCAGCACCGGCTTTTCCCCGCTGGCCTCCTCCATGATCTTCATCTGGGCCAGCTTCAGGCTCAGGGCCGCCGTGCGCATCTGGCCCTGGCTGGCAAAATTGCGGATGCCGATTTTCTGCAGCGTCATTTCCATCTGATCCCGGTGCGGCCCGATGGTGGTCATTCCGTTGCGCAGATCCTGCTCCCGGTTTTCGGCGAACTGCCCGGCGATTTTCTCCGGATCGTACTCGCCCTCGGTCAGCGACGGGCGGTACACAATCCGCAGCTGCTCCTGCTCCCGGCCCGAAATGTCCCGGTAGATGTCCGCCCCGTGCGCCTCCACCCGGGCGGTGGCGGCCTCCCGGCCCCGCATGATCACGCCGGCCGCCGTCCCCATGATCCGCTCGAATTCGTCCATCACCCAGGGACTGATTCTGTTTCCCTCCCGCTGGCTCCGGATCGCGGCGTTCCGCTG
>CAMNCR010000197.1 GCA_946534455.1 uncultured Clostridia bacterium
GCGGGATCTGATTCCGCAGATCGACGATTCCCTCTGCCGGGAGTTCCGCGCTGTCAAGCGGCTCAAAAAGCAGCAGCTGTCTCAGGAAACCGCCCGCCGCCTGGGCATCGCCCTCCGGCCGGATTCGGTTTTCGATGTGCAGGTCAAGCGTCTTCATGAGTATAAGCGGCAGTTTATGAACGCCCTGAGCATCTGGGCCATTTATGATCAGCTCCGCCAGGGAAAGCTTTCCGATCTGCCCCCGGTGACCTTCCTGTTCGGAGCCAAGGCCGCCCCGGGCTATGACCGCGCCAAGGCCGTGATTCACTGGATCAACATGATGGCGGATCTCATCAACGGCGATCCGCGGGTCAGCGATCGCCTGCGCGTTCTCTTCATTCCCAATTACAACTGCTCCTGGGCGGAAAAGATCATTCCCGCCGCGGATATTTCCGAGCAGATTTCCCCCGCCGGCACAGAGGCCTCCGGCACCGGCAACATGAAGCTGATGCTCAACGGCGCCGTGACCCTGGGCACCTTCGACGGGGCCAACGTGGAGATCGTGGAGGAAGCCGGCCGGGAAAACAACTATATCTTCGGCGCCACCGTGGAGGAGCTGGAAGCGCTGAAGCCCACCTATGACCCCACCGTGATTTATGAGGCCAATCCCATCCTGAAATCCGCACTGGATACGCTGATCGACGGCACCTTCCCGGACGAGGACGGCGCGCTGGCCGAGCTGCATTCCGCCATTCTGAAGGGCGCCAGCTGGCATCAGCCGGATCATTACTTCGTCTGCCGGGATTTCCCCTCCTATCTGGAAACGAAGCTTCAGGCCATCCGTGACGCCAAATCGGACGAGCAGGCTTTCGCCCGCAAATGCCTGATGAACGTCGCCTGTGCCGGAAAGTTTTCCTCCGACCGGACCATTCGTCAGTACGCATCGGAAATCTGGCAGGTTCCTGCCGATCCCGCCTGATACTGCCTGCACCACTGCAAAACACCCTGCCGGTTCCGGACCGGCAGGGTGTTTTCAGCTCCGGGGATCATGCATCCTCCCCGTTTTCGAACAGGCGTCTGAGGTTCAGCATCGCCTGCTTGGCGGCATTCTTCCTGACGCCCTCCGCCACCAGCGCGTCCTGCGCCTCCCGCGGAGACAGCCCCTGAACCAGCAGCTCCGCCAGCCGGCCCTCCGGGGACAGCACAGGGGCAGCGTGCTCCCCCTCCTCTTCCGGAATCTGATGCAGATCCAGAATCACGCAGTACTCTCCCTTTTCCGTCTTCTCGTTGGCCCGCAGCGCGGAGAGCACCTGGTCCGGTGTCCCGTAGAGGGTTTTTTCGTGCAGCTTCGTCAGATCGCAGCAGACGGTCAGCCGGGCCTCCGGCAGCGTTTCCGCGATCGCCTCCGTCAGCTCGATGATCCGATAGGGCGATTCGTGCACCGCTGCCACCCGAACGCCCCGGCCGATCTCCCGCAGCTTTTCCCGCAGCGGCTTCCGCTCCCTGGGAAGAAAGCCGTAAAAGGCAAACTCCCGGGCATCGAATCCGCTGACGGAGATGGCGGCCACCGCCGCGCAGCATCCGGGCACCGCGATCACCTCCACCCCCTCCGCCAGGCAGGCGGCCACCAGCTCATGGCCGGGGTCGGAGATGCAGGGCGTTCCGGCATCCGTCACCAGCGCAGCGTTCAGTCCCTCCGCCGCGATCCGGGACGCCAGAAGGCCGCTCTTTTCTCCCTCGTTGTGCCGGTGAACGCTCACCAGCCGGGCATGGATCGAAAACACCTGGCAGAGCTTCATGGTAACCCGGGTATCCTCCGCCGCAATCAGATCCGCCGTCTGCAGCACCTCCACGGCCCGGGGAGAGAGATCCCCCAGGTTCCCGATGGGCGTGGCCACGACAGACAGCCGTCCCCGCTTCACCCCGGCGTCCTCATCCGGACGGTTCCCGGGGGTCTCGTTTTTCCGTGTTTCAGCCATATGTTCCGTCCCCCTGCTCCGGTGCCGTCGGCAGCTTCTCCGCCACGCGCAGCTTGGCGCTGCGCGCCCGGGGATTCCGTTCGATCTCCGCCTCCGTGGGCGCAATGGCGCCGCCCCCCAGGATCCTGACCACCGGCTTCCGTCCGCAGGTGCAGATGGGCGCCCTGGGCGGACAGATGCAGGGCCGCTCCAGGCTGCGGAAGCACCGCTTGACAATCCGGTCCTCCAGGGAGTGAAAGGTGATCACGCAAAGACGGCCGCCCGGTTTGAGGCAGTCCGTGAAGTCCCTCAGCGCCTGCTCCAGCGGATCCAGCTCGTCATTCACCGCGATGCGGATGGCCTGGAAGGTTCTTCTCGCGGGATGCCCGTCCTCCCTGCGGCGAACCGCCCGGGGAATGGCGGCATCCACCGCGCGCACCAGGTCAAAGGTGGTTTCCAGCGGATGCTCCTTCCGGTGCTCGCAGATGATGTGCGCGATCCTCGCGGCCCACTTTTCCTCCCCGTAGTCCCGGATGATCGCCCCCAGCTCCTGCTCCGTCGCCGTATTCAGCAGCTCCGCGGCCGTCATGCGCTGTCCCTGGTCCATCCGCATGTCCAGCGGCGCGTCCTCATGATAGCTGAACCCCCGCTCCGGCGTGTCCAGCTGCGGACTGGAGACGCCCAGATCCAGCAGCACGCCGTCCAGCGGGCCCGCCCCGGCCAGCAGGCTCTTTCCGTTATGAAAGTTCCCGGGAATCGCGTGGAATCCCGGGAACGCGGCCAGCCGGTCGGAGGCGGCGCGGATGGCCCGATCGTCCCGATCGATCCCGTACAGCGTCGCCGTCCCGCCGGAGGCCTTGAGTATCGCTTCACTGTGACCGCCGCCGCCCAGCGTCCCATCGCAGTAGACGCCCTCCGGCCTGACGTTCATCCACGTCAGCACCTCATCCAGCAGCACCGGTACATGGGCAAAGGGCATTTCCTGCGCCCTTTCCTGTTTTTCATCCATGGAAATTTTCCTCATATCCCGCGTCGCGACGCGTCACAGGCTTTCCCGCAGCTCCGCGATCCGCCGATCCAGCGCGGCCGCCTTCTGGCGGTTGGCCTCCAGCTTCTCCCGCTCCTGCGCCACCAGCTGTGCAGGGGCTTTGGCGACAAAGCCCGGATTGTTCAGCTTGCCCTCCGCACGGGCGATCTCCTTGCCCAGGTTCTCCTGTTCCTTGGTCAGGCGGGCGATTTCCTTCTCGAAGTCCACCAGATCCCCCAGCGGAATAAACAGCTCGCCGGCAGCCACCACGGCGGACACGGTCTTTTCCGTGATTTCCTCCCGCTTGGCAATCAGCTCCACGCTGTTGGCGCCCGCCAGGCGTCTGAAGTATCCTTCTCCCTCCGCCAGCGGCCCGCTCCAGCCTTCTCCTGCCAGGAGCATGAGCCGGGTCCTTTTGGAGGGCGCCACGTTCATCTCGCTCCGCAGGTTCCGGATGCTCCGGATGACCTCCATCACGCCCTGCATCGTCCGTTCATCCGCCGGGAAGTCAAAGTCGTCCCGGACCTCCGGCCACTTCTGCAGCATCAGGAAGCCTTCGCTGTCCGGAAGATACTTGTACACCTGCTCGGTCAGGAACGGCATGAAGGGATGCAGCAGCTTGAGCAGGTTCTCCAGCACATACAGCAGCACCGCCCGGGCGGTCTCTTTGCTGTCTCCGTCCTCGCCCAGCAGGCGGCTCTTGCTCAGCTCGATATACCAGTCGCAGAACTCGCTCCAGGCAAAATCGTAGATCTTCGTCGCGGCCAGGCCGAAGTCGCCCTCCTCCATGTACCCGGAAATGGCGCGGATCGCTTCCTGCAGGCGGGTCAGAATCCATTTGTCCGCCACCTCCAGCTTCCCGGGCTGAATCTCCGTCCGCTCATTCACGTTCATCAGAACGAACCGGCTGGCGTTCCAGACCTTGTTGGCAAAGTTCCGGGCCGCCTCCACCCGGTCCCGGCTGTAGCGGGTATCATTGCCCGGGCTGACGCCCATCACCAGGCTGAAGCGCAGGGCGTCTGCCCCGTATTCATCCACCACTTCCAGCGGATCCACCCCGTTGCCCAGGGACTTGGACATCTTCCGCCCCTGCTCATCCCGCACCAGGCCGTGAATCAGCACCGTTTCAAAGGGCGTCTCGCCCATATGCTCGATGCCGCTGAAAATCATCCGGGCCACCCAGAAGAAGATGATATCGTAGCCGGTGACCAGCATGCTCGTGGGATAGAAGTATTTCAGGTCCTCCGTCTGATCCGGCCAGCCCAGGGTGGAGAAGGGCCACAGCGCGGAGGAGAACCAGGTGTCCAGCACGTCCTCATCCTGCCGCAGATGCTTTCCGCCGCACTTGGGGCAGGTATCCGGATCCGTTCTGCTGACGATCATCTCGCCGCAGTCCTCGCAGTACCAGGCGGGGATGCGGTGCCCCCACCACAGCTGGCGGCTGATGCACCAGTCCCGGATGTTTTCCATCCAGTTGTAGTAGATCTTGGAAAACCGTTCCGGCACAAAGCGGGTTTTGTTCTCCCGAACCGCCTCAATCGCGGGCTCCGCCAGGGGCTTCATCCTGACAAACCACTGCTCGCTCAGGCGGGGCTCCACCGGCGTGCTGCCATGGCGGTAGCAGAAGCCCACGTTGTGGCTGTAATCCTCGACCTTCACCAGCAGGCCCAGCCGGTCCAGCTCCTCCACCACGGCCTTCCGGC
>CAMNCR010000198.1 GCA_946534455.1 uncultured Clostridia bacterium
ATCACCCGGTGGATGGTGGGCCGCTCCGTGGACGAGGAGCAGATGGACCGGCGCACCCCGCCGGAAACCCGGACCATCATGTCCATCCGGAAGCTGTGGGTGGACATGCCCGGCGAAATCGTCCGCAATGTGAATCTGGACGTGCGGGAGGGGGAAATCCTCGGCATCGGCGGTCTGGCGGGCCAGGGCAAGCTGGGCATTCCCAACGGCATCATGGGCCTGTATCCCTCCGGCGGCTCCGTGACCTTTGACGGTCAGGAGATCCCGCTCAATCAGCCGCGGTACTGCCTGGACCGGCAGCTGGCCTTCGTTTCGGAGGACCGGCGCGGCGTGGGGCTGCTGCTGGACGAGACGCTGGAATGGAACATCGCCTTCCCGGCGATGCAGATTCAGAACCGTTTCCTCCGGCCGATGCTGGGCGGCCTCATCAAATGGCGGGACGAGAAAGCCATCGGCGAGGTGACGCGCCGGTATATCGACGAGCTGCAGATCCGCTGCATCAGCTCGAAGCAGCGGGCCCGGGAGCTGTCCGGCGGCAACCAGCAGAAGGTGTGCCTGGCCAAGGCCTTCGCCCTGGAGCCCAAATTCCTCTTCGTGTCCGAGCCGACGCGGGGCATCGATGTGGGGGCCAAGGCGCTGGTGCTGGAGGCGCTGAAGAAGTTTAACCGCGAAAGCGGTGTGACCATCGTGATGATTTCCTCCGAGCTGGAGGAGCTGCGGCTGGTCTGTGACCGGGTGGCCATCGTATCCGGCGGACGGATCGCGGGCATTCTGAACGCCTCCGAGCCCTCGGAGGAGTTTGGCGCGCTGATGGTCAGCTCGGTCGTGTAAGGGAGGTGCGGAACGAAATGAGTGAAATGACGAGCACAAGGCCGTCCCTGGGGGACCGGCTGCGGAATCTGTACTTCAGCTTCGGTCTGCCCCGCCTGATTATCGCCGGCATGCTGGTGGCGCTGCTGATCGCCGCGCCGCTGGTGGGGGCAAACTTCTGGATGCAGATCACGAACGTGATCAACCGCTTCAGCTGGAACGGAGTGCTGGTGCTGGCCATGGTGCCGATGGTGCATTCCGGCTGCGGCCTGAACTTCGGCCTGCCGCTGGGCATCATCTCCGGCCTGCTGGGCTCCACCCTGTCGCTGGAGCTGGGCTTCACCGGCCCCATGAGCTTCCTGATGGCCATCGTGCTGTCCACGCCCTTCGCGCTGATCCTGGGCGCGGGCTACGGATGGCTGCTGAACAAGATCAAGGGCGGCGAAATGATGATCGCCACCTACGTGGGCTTCTCCTCGGTATCCTTCATGTGCATGATGTGGCTGCTGCTGCCCTATCACAAGCCGGACATGGTCTGGGGCTACGCGGGCACGGGCCTGCGGACCACGATCTCCCTGGAGGGGTATTATGACCAGGTGCTGGCGAAGTTCCTGCAGATCCGCATCGGGGATCTGGTGATTCCCACCGGATCGCTGCTGTTCTTCGCGCTGCTGGCGTTCCTGATGTGGGCCTTCCTGCATACGAAGACCGGCACCGCCATGACGGCCGTGGGCTCCAACCCGACCTTTGCCCGGGCGGCGGGCATCAACGTGGATAAGATGCGCATGCTGTCCGTGGTCATGAGCACGTGGCTGGCGGCCATCGGCATTCTGGTGTATCAGCAGGGCTTCGGCTTCATTCAGCTGTACATGGCGCCCTTCAACATGGCGCTGCCGGCGGTGTCCGCGATCCTGATCGGCGGCGCCACGGTCAACAAGGCGTCCATCATGAACGTGGTGATCGGCACGATCCTGTTCCAGGGCATCGTGACCATGACCCCGACGGTCATGAACAACGCGATTCACATGGATATCAGCGAGGTGCTGCGGATGGTCGTGTCCAACGGCATGATCCTCTACGCCCTGACGCGGAAAACGGAGGTGAGAAGAGCATGAGCAAAAGACCCTCCTCCGGACGGAAGGCTCTCAGCTTCCTGGGCGCCAACAGCGTGCCGATCATGTTCATCCTGATCGTGGGCATCTGCATTCCGCTGTCCGGCTTTTCCCCGGCCTTCCTGCTCAATGAAATCATCACCCGCATGGGCCGGAACATTTTCCTGATTCTGAGCCTGCTGATCCCGATCATGGCGGGCATGGGCCTGAACTTCGGCATGACCCTGGGCGCCATGGCCGGCGAAATCGCGCTGATCTTCGTTTCGGACTGGCAGATCTGGGGCATTCCGGGCATCATTCTGGCCATGATCCTCTCCATCCCGATCTCGGTGGTGCTGGGCATCATGTGCGGCAAGATCCTGAACGCCTCCCGGGGACGGGAGATGATCACCAGCTACATCATCAGCTTCTTCACCAACGGCGTGTATCAGCTGCTGGTGCTGTACATGATGGGCTCCATCATTCCGATCATTCATTCCTCCATCAAGCTGCCCCGGGGCTACGGCATCCGGCAGACGGTGGGCCTGCTGAACATGCGCCAGAGCCTGGATAACGTGCTGGCGCTGAAGATCGGCGGCGTGAAAATTCCGATCATGACCTTCATCGTGATCGCGGTCATGTGCCTGGTCATCATCTGGTTCCGGCGGACGAAGCTGGGGCAGGATATGCGGGCCGTGGGGCAGGACATGGAGGTCGCCCGGGACGCGGGCATCAACGTGGAGCGCACGCGCATCATTTCCATCGTGATCTCCACGGTGCTGGCGGGCTTCGGCATGATCATCTATCTGCAGAACATGGGCGACATGGCGACCTATTCCGCGCATTCCCAGATCGGCATGTTCTGCATCGCGGCGCTGCTGGTGGGCGGCGCGTCGGTGGACCGGGCCTCCATCGGGAACGTGTTCCTGGGCGTGGTGCTGTTCCACCTGATGTTCATTCTGGCGCCGACGGCGGGCGCCAAGATCACGGGCGATACCATGATCGGCGAGTATTTCCGCGTGTTCATTTCCTACGGCGTCATCACAGTGGCCCTGATCATGTATGAAACGAAGAAGCGGAAGGAAAAGGCCGGCATGGGCCAGCTGCTGGAGGCGGCGCAGCGGGAGGAGGAATCGGCGCATGCGTAAAACGCTGTTTCGGGTGTGCACGATCGTACTGCTGCTGGTGCTGGCGGCGGTGATGCTGGTGATCGGCCGCGGGCATACGATCTATTTTGACAACAAGAATCTGGAGGTGGACGGGCAGAAATATGAGGCCGTCCGCCGGATCAATGTGAACGTGAACGGCGAGCAGGTGGCGAAGCTGTCCAAGAAGGAGCGCGGCATGGCGACCTGCATGGGCCAGAGCTTTCAGTTTGAGATCGAGGTGATCCGGGAAAAGAACGGCCCCTCGGAATTCCTGACCTTTGATCTGGCCCTGCCCTACAACATGGACGGCGTGGTGGTGAACCTGCCGGCCATGATGGCGGGCCTGCCGCAGGACAAATGGATGAGCGAGTTCATTCCCGCGCCGGTGGTGGAGGAGGAAGAGGAGGAGCTGCCCACGGATGAGTTTGATCTGGGCGGCGATCTGTAGTATAATGCTGTCCGGGCGCAGGCCCGACGGAAGACGCGGAGGGAGGCTGACAGAATGGAAACGGGCGTTGTGGTCGCGATTGCCGGCGTGCTGGTGGTGGCGATTCTGGCTGTGCTGATCTGCGTGATTTCCGCGGTCAGTACGGTGAGCAGTCTGAAGCAGACGCAGGACGAGGATTCAGAGGCATAATCCCGGTGCCCGGCTCAGGCCGGGCATTTTTGAGAACCACGGGCGAAGGAGGAACGGAACCATGACAAAAACCCTGAAGATTGAAGGCATGATGTGCGCGCACTGCGAGGCGCGGGTGAAGAAGGCCCTGGAGGCCGTGGCGGGCGTGGAAAGCGCCGCGCCGGATCACACCGCCGGCACCGCGGTGGTGACGCTGAAGGAGCCGGTGGCGGATGAGGCCCTGAAGGCCGCCGTCGAGGCACAGGATTACAGGGTGCTTTCCATCGCCTGAGAGGCGGGAAGCGATCCGCAGGATGCAAAAGCCGCGCCAGGGCTGATCCCGGCGCGGCTTTTGCCGCCTTCGGGCGGCGAAGGGGCTTTATCGGCCCGCGGTCTCCCGCAGGGCGCGGATGGCCCGGGGCAGGGCGCGGACGGTGTCGGAGGCGACCATGGAAACATCCCCGATCTCCGCCTGGGCGATTTCTCCGGCGAGGCCGTTCACGTAGGCCGCGACGGCAGTGGTCAGGAGCGGGTCCGCGGGATGAGCGGCGCACAGGGCGGCCAGAATGCCGCTGAGCACATCCCCGCTGCCGGCGGTGGCCATGCCCGGGCAGCCCCGGTCCACCAGCAGCGTTTCCCGGCCGTCGGTGACGAGGGTGGCCGGCCCCTTCAGCAGCAGCGTGACCCCGTACCGGGCGGCAAAGGCGGCGGCCAGGTTCAGGGAATCGGCCTGGATGTCCGGAATGGCGCGGCCGGTAAGCCGGGCGAATTCCCCGGGATGGGGCGTCAGGATGACCCGGGGGCGGGCGGCGAGCAGCAGCTCCGGCCCCAGGGCGGAAAGGGCGTTGAGCCCGTCCGCGTCCAGAATCAGCAGGCCCCCGAAGGCGGACAGCAGGAAGCGCAGCGCCTGCTCCGTTTCCGCCGTGTGGCCGACGCCCATGCCGAAGGCGATGACCTTCATGCCCCGGATCAGCTGTTCCCATTCGGAGGGCACGAAGCGGAGCCCGTCCCCCGACTCCGAAAGGGGAAACAGCGTGCTTTCCAGCACGGCGGGGGCGACGATGGGCGCCAGCGGCCGGGGCAGCGCGAGGCGAACCACCCCCGCGCCGGAGCGCATGGCAGCCTCCGCCAGGCCGGCCAGCCGGATGGCGCCGGAGTAGGGCAGGGAGCCGCCGATCAGGGCGACGGGGCCGTAGGAGCCCTTGTTGGAGAAATGGGGTCGGGGAGCGAAGAAGGGGGCGGCGTCCGCCGCCTCCATCAGGCGGCAGGCATGGTCCAGGAGGGGAATGCCGATGTCGATGTTCACCCGCCGCTTCATGCAGTCCTGGGCCTGGTTGAGAAAGTGGCCGGGCTTATAGCTTCCGATGGAAACGGTGAGATCGCTGCGCACCGGGTGCCGTCCCAGGCCGTTGTCCCCGTTCAGGCCGCTGTTGATATCCGCGCTGACGACGAAGGCGCCGCTGGCGGAAATCAGGTCGATCATGCGGGCATAGGGATCGGGGGCGGCGCCGGCCTCCGGAGAGGCGGGCTGATCCCGGTAGCCCGTGCCCCAGATGCAGTCCACCACCGTGCGGAAGCGCTCCAGGGAGTCGATCTCCTCCCACAGACGGACGGGAACGCCGTCCGCCCGGCAGACATCGAACCAGTGCCGCCCGTCGGGGGTGAAGCTGCGCTCCTTCAGCAGCAGCTCGCAGGGGATGCCGCGGAGGTGCAGCAGGTGCGCCAGCACATACCCGTCCCCGGCGTTGTTGCCCTTGCCGCAGACGATGCCGACGGGGCCGGCCCAGTCCGCGGAGGCGTAGATGCCCTCCCCGGCGCGGCGCATCAGCTCCGCTCCGGCGGTGCCGCCGGCGATGGCGGCCGCGTCGCTGGCGCGCATGATGGCGACGGATGCGATGTCCAGCATGGTTGGATTCCTCCTGCTTCTTGTTCCTGTCCAGTGTACTATAGATCCCGCGGAAAGACAATGGAGAGGATGCCGCGTCGTGCAGGTATCGCAGGGCGGTTGCCGCCTGCAGCTCCGCAAAGCCAGAAAACGAACAGGAAGAAAACAGACAAAGCGGGGGCGGCGCGTTGACAGAAGCGGGACGAAGCGGTAGTCTAAGCTAATGCCGGAAAGGAGCCGCAAGATGAAGAACACGATGGGTCAGAGCGTCTGCGTGACGCTCTTCGGAGAGAGCCACGGGCCGGAAATCGGCGCCGTGCTGGACGGGCTTGCCCCGGGCATTCCGGTGGATGAGGCATACATCGCGGAGCAGCTGCGCCTGCGCCGCCCGGCGGGGCGGATTTCCACCGCGCGGCAGGAGGCGGATCCCTTCCGCATCGTCAGCGGGGTTTTCGAGGGGCGGACCACGGGTACGCCGATCACCCTTCTGATTCCCAACGGGGACACCCGCAGCGGGGACTACGCGCGGGGCCCGGCGCGGCCGGGGCACGCGGATTATACGGCCTGGGTGAAATACCACGGCTTTGAGGACTACCGGGGCGGCGGGCATTTCAGCGGCCGGATCACGGCGGCGCTGGTGGCGGCCGGCGCGATCGCCCGGCTGGCGCTGTCCGGCAGGGGCATCACCCTGGGCAGCCGGATCGCGCGCTGCGCGGGCGTGGCCGACGCGGAATGGACCGATCCGGCCTCGGAGCTGCCGGAGCTGAACCGCAAAGCCTTTGCCGTGCTGGATGAGGAACGGGGCGAGCGGATGCGGGAGGCCATCGAGGCCGCGGCGAAGGAGGGGGACAGCGTCGGGGGCGTGCTGGAAACGGTGGTGCTGGGCATGCCGGCCGGCGTGGGCGAGCCCTGGTTCGACACGGTGGAGAGCGTGCTGGCCCATGCCCTTTTCTCCATCCCCGGCATCAAGGGCGTGGAATTCGGGGATGGCTTTGCCCTGGCGGAAAAGCGGGGGAGCGCGGCGAACGACGCGTTCCGCCTTTCGGACGGCGAGGTGCGGACCCGCACCAACCATAACGGCGGCATCAACGGCGGCATCACCAACGGCATGCCCATCGTGTTCCGCTGCGCGGTGAAGCCCACGCCCTCCATCGGCCGGGAGCAGGAGACGGTGAATCTGATCAGCGGGGAGGAAACATCCCTGCGGATCGCCGGCCGGCATGACCCGGCCATCGTGCACCGGGCCAGGGCCGTGGTGGACAGCGTGACGGCGCTCGTGCTCTGCGACCAGCTGGCGCTGCGCTTCGGAACGGACGCGCTGGGGGAGGAAGAGAAATGATCTACGGATGCATCGGGGAGCACCTGCCCCACAGCTTTTCCGCGGAAATTCACCGGCAGATCGGGCCGGAGCCCTACGAGCTGCGGGAAATTGCGCCGGAGGCGCTGAGCGCCTTCCTGGCGGAGCGGGATTTCGAGGGCATCAATGTGACGATTCCCTACAAGCAGGCGGTGATTCCGGCGCTGGCCGGCATGAGCGACACGGCCCGGGCCATCGGCGCGGTGAACACCGTCGTGCGGCGGAGGGGCCTGCTCTACGGGGACAACACGGACGCGGAGGGCCTGACCCGGCTGATCCGGCGGACGGGCATCGATCCCGCCGGGGGCAAGGCGCTGATTCTCGGCACGGGCGGCACCAGCCGCACCGCCCTGCATGTGCTGCGCGCCCTGGGGGCGTCGGAGGTGCTGCGGGTCAGCCGCACCGCCCGGGAAGGCGCCGTCTCCTACGAGGCGGCCCGGACGGAGCACGCGGACGCGGCCGTCATCGTGAACACGACGCCCTGCGGCATGTATCCCCGGGCGGAGGAGACGCCGATCTCCCTGGAGCCCTTCGGCCGGCTGCGCGGGGTGGTGGACGCGATCTATAACCCGCTGCGCAGCCGGCTGGTGCTGGCGGCCCAGGCCCGGGGCATTCCGGCGGCGGGCGGGCTGTATATGCTGGTGGCCCAGGCGGTGCGCGCGGCGGAAATCTTCCGGGACACGCGGTATCCGGACTCGCTGACGGAGGAGATCTTCGGGCGTCTGAGGCGGAGCAAGGAAAACATCGTGCTCATCGGCATGCCGGGCTGCGGTAAGTCCGCCGTGGCGGCGGCGCTGCGGAAGGCGCTGGGCCGGGAGAGCGTGGACACGGACGCGCTGATCGTCGCCCGGGCGGGCAAGCCCATTCCGGAGATCTTCCGGGAGGACGGGGAAAAGCACTTCCGCGACCTGGAGACCGCGGTGATCCGGGAGCTGGCCCCGAAAACCGGCCTGATCGTGGCGACGGGCGGCGGCGCGGTGCTGCGGCCGGAAAACGTGGAGGCGCTGAAGCAGAACGGGCGCCTGCTCCTGCTGGACCGGCCGCTTCAGGAGCTGCTGCCCACGGACGACCGGCCCCTGGCGGATACCCGGGAGAAGATCCTTTCCCTCTATGAGGCCCGGATGCCCATCTACCGGGCCGCGGCGGACGAGGTGCTGCCGGTGCGGGGCACGCCGGAGGAAATGGCGGAAAAAATCATCCGATAAATGGAGGCGCGCATGAACATCCTGGTGATCAACGGACCGAACCTGAATATGCTGGGCATCCGGGAGCCGGACCTTTACGGACGGGTCACCTACGCGGAGCTGTGCCGGCGGATCGAGGCGCACGCGGCGGAGCGGGGAGTGGAGGTTTCCTGCTATCAGTCCAACCATGAGGGCGATCTGGTGGATGCGATCCAGAACGCCTATGGCCGGGTGGACGGCATCGTCATCAACCCCGGCGCCTATACCCACACCAGCGTGGCGATCCTGGACGCGCTCAAGGCCGTGTCCATCCGCGCCGTGGAGGTGCATATCTCGGATGTGGACGCGCGGGAGCCCTTCCGGCGCACCAGCTACGTCCGCCTCGCCTGCGAGCGGACCATCTCCGGCCACGGCATCGACGGCTATCTGGAGGCCATGGACCATCTGATCGGAGGAGAAAAACCATGCGGGCGGTGATTGCGCCGGGCGCGGCGCGGGGCACGGTGGCGGCGCCTCCCTCCAAATCCATGGCGCACAGGCTGCTGATCTGCGCGGGCCTGGCGGAGGGGGAAAGCCTCATCACGCATGTGGACCCCTCCGAGGATATTCTGGCGACGCTGGACTGCCTGCGGGCGCTGGGCGCCGAAGCGGTGTGGGAGAAGGACGCCGTGCGCCTCCGGGGGTGCGACCCGGCCCGGGCGGACTCCGCTGTGCTGCCCTGCCGGGAAAGCGGCAGCACGCTGCGCTTCATGATTCCGCTGGCGCTGCTGTCGGGCCGGGAGATGCAGCTGCAGGGCAGCGAAACCCTGATGACCCGGCCGCTGGGCATCTATGAGGACATCTGCCGGGCCCAGGGGCTCCGCTTCGAGCGGGAGGGGCGCGCGCTCCGGGTGGCGGGAAGGCTGGCGCCGGGCCGCTATTGTGTGCCCGGAAACATCAGCAGCCAGTTCATCAGCGGTCTGCTGTTCGCCCTGCCGCTGCTGGCGGAGGACAGCCGGATTGAGCTGTGCCCGCCGGTGGAAAGCAGGCCCTATCTGGATATGACGCTGGAGGCGCTCAGGGCCTTTGGCGTCGGCGCGGACTGGAGCGGAGAGGAAACGCTGCGCGTTCCCGGCGGGAGCCGGTACCGGGCCCGGGAGGCGGCGGTGGAGGGAGACTATTCCAACGCGGCCTTCTTTGAGGCGCTGAACTGCGCCGGCGGCGGGGTGACCGTCACCGGGCTGCGGCAGGACAGCCTGCAGGGAGACCGGGTCTACCGGGAGGCCTTTGACCGGCTGCGGACCGGCATGGCGACCGTGGATGTGACGGACTGCCCGGATCTGGCGCCGGTGCTCTTTACGGTGGCGGCCCTGTGCCACGGGGGCATCTTTACGGGAACCCGGCGCCTTCGCTTCAAGGAGAGCGACCGGGGGACGGTGATGGCCGGGGAGCTGGCGAAGTTCGGCATCACCCTCCGGCAGGAGGAAAACCGGATCACCGTATGCCCCGGGGAGCCCCGGACGCCGCGGGAGCCGCTGGACAGCCACAACGATCACCGGATCGCCATGGCGCTGTCCGTGCTCTGTACCCGGACGGGGGGAGAAATCAACGGCGCGGAGGCCGTGCGCAAGAGCCTGCCGGATTACTGGCGGAGGCTGAAGGAACTGGGAGTGGAGGTTCAGACGGATGGAATGGATCAGCCATAGCAATATTCTGATTGTGGGCCTGGGGCTGATGGGCGGCAGCTATGCGCGCGCCCTCCGGCGGCTGGGGTTTCATGTCATGGCGCTGGACAGGGATCCGGACACCATTGAATACGCCCGGGCGGAGGGACTGGTGGACCGCGGCTATACCGAGCCCCGGGAGGAGATCATCCGGGACGCGGATGCCATCATCTTCGCCCTGTATCCCGGGGTGCTGAAGGAGTGGATCCGGCAGTACCAGGCCTGGGTGAAGCCCGGCACCATGCTCACGGACGTCACGGGCGTGAAGACCTGCGTCGTGTATGACGTGCAGGCCATGCTCCGGCCGGATGTGGAGTTTATCGCGGCCCATCCCATGGCGGGGCGGGAGGTCTACGGCGTGCGCAACAGCGACGACCGCATCTTCCGGGACGCGAACTACATCGTCGTGCCTACGGAGCGCAACACGGAGGCGGGCATCGCCTGGTGCGAGAGCCTGGGCAGGCTGCTGGGCTTCCGGCGGATTTCCCGCCTGACGCCCGAGGAGCACGATGAAATGATCGGCTTCGTATCCCAGCTGACCCACTGCATCGCCGTGTCCCTGATGACCTGCAGCGACAACACGCATCTGGTGGACTACACGGGGGACTCCTTCCGCGATCTGACCCGGATTGCCCGCATCAACGATGCCATGTGGAGCGAGCTGTTCATGATGAACCAGAAGCCCCTGCTGCGGCAGATGGATGCGTTCCTGGAGGAGCTGACGGCCTTCCGGGAGATGCTGGCGAAGGGCGACACGGAGGGAATGCGGGAAAAGATGCGGCTCTCCACGGCGCGGCGCGCGATGTTTGACAGGAAATGAGGGAAGAACGAAATGAACATGCTCTTTGAACGGAAGCTGGCCATCCCCATGGAGGTCAAGGAAATGTATCCGCTGACCGGGGAGATGAGCCGGCACAAGGATGAACAGACCGCGGCCCTGCAGGCGGTGCTGGACGGGCGCTCGGATCGCTTCGCGCTGATCATCGGGCCCTGCTCGGCGGACCGGGAGGACAGCGTCATGGAATACGTGAACCGGCTGAGGGAGCTGGCCGAAAGGGTGAAGGACCGGCTGCTGATCGTCCCCCGGGTGTATACCAACAAGCCCCGCACCACGGGCGACGGCTACAAGGGAATGCTGCATCAGCCCAATCCGCAGGAAAAGCCGGACATGTTCAAGGGCATCATCGCCATCCGGGAGCTGCACATGCGCGTGCTCCGGGAAACGGGCATGGCGCCGGCGGACGAGATGCTCTATCCGGAAAACACGAAATATCTGGATGACCTGCTGGGCTACGTGGCGGTCGGGGCGCGCTCGGTGGAGGACCAGCAGCACCGCCTGACCGCCAGCGGCATCGATGTGCCCGTGGGCCTGAAGAACCCCACCAGCGGGGACTTCCAGGTGATGCTCAACGCCGTGCAGGCGGCGCAGCATCCCCATACCTTCATCTTCCGGGGCTGGGAGGCGCACTCCCAGGGCAACCCCTATGCCCATGTGATCCTCCGGGGCTCCACGAACAAGCACGGCCAGTCCCAGCCGAACTATCACTATGAGGATCTGATGCTGCTCTATGACTTCTATCAGGAGCGGGAGCTGCAGAATCCCGCGGCCATCGTGGACGTCAACCACGCCAATTCCGGCAAGCGATACATCGAGCAGATCCGCATCGCCAAGGAGGTCATGCACAGCCGCCGGTACAGCGAGCACATCCGGAGCCTGGTGAAGGGCCTGATGATCGAAAGCTACCTGGAGGACGGGTGCCAGAAAATCGGCGGCGGCGTCTACGGCCAGTCCATCACCGATCCCTGCCTGGGATGGGAGAAAACGGAGCGCCTGGTGCTGGAGCTGGCGGACAGTTTATAACAGACTCCGGTCCGATTTGCCAAAGAGAGGGGCTTGTGATAAAATAATCCATTGAGAATCGTGGAAGAGGAGGAGCGCCGTGTATCAGATGAATCCGCCGGAACCGCCGCAGATGCCGGGCAGGCAGGAAAAAAGCCGGCTCAGCGTGCCGCAGGTGATGCTGATCGTCGTGGTGCTCGCCTTTCTGGCCTGGTATCTGGTGACGACGCTGACCCCGGAAACCGCTCCCTATGCGACCATTTCCGCCGGGACGATCGGCTCCCGGTATTCGGGGGACTGCCTGATCGTCCGGGATGAATCGCCCTACGTGGCCGAGGGCGTGACGAACGTGGACCGCAAGTCCGAGGAGGGCTCCACGGTCTACCGGGGCACGCTGATCTGCAATGTCTACTCCTCCGGCTTCAGCACGCGGGAGCTGACCACGCTGCAGGAGTACCGCGACCAGATCAAGGAATATCAGCTCAAGCTGCTGTCCGAGCAGATTACGACCGACGCCACGGCGGACAAGCTCGAGTCCGATGTGCTCAGCCGCGCCCGGGAGGTGCGGGAGATCATCGGCGGCGCCCGGGGCAACATGACCAACCAGGAGCGGCTGCTGTCCGCGGCCATCGAGGCCCGCCAGAGCTACCTGAAGGACAAATACAGCAACGACCAGCGGATGAGCCGCCTGTATGACGACGAGCAGAGCCAGCTGCAGCGCATCAACAGCTGGACCAAGCAGTATACCGCCGTCAGCGAGGGTGTGGTCAGCTTCTATTCCGACGGATACGAGTTCGGGCTGACGGTCAACAACTATGATACCTTCACCCCCGGGGAAGTGCGCGCCATGATGAACGGGCAGAAGCCGGGAGACGAAACGCTGCAGAAGGGCAAAACCACGATCTTCCGCACGGTGCGGGACGGCAGGTGGTACGTGCTCATGCTCATCCGGGACAGCGGCTTCAACCCGGTGGAGGGCTCGGTGTATGAGCTTCGGCTGGAGAACTTCAAGGATACCACCGTTCAGGCCCGGGTGGAGAGCTTCACCCGCGCCGGAGGCGAGCTGGAGATCCGGCTGAGCGTGGAGGATTCCGTGCTGCCGGTGCTGTATATCCGGACCTGCACCGGCGTGCTGGGGGACAATGTGTCCTCCCTGACGGTGCCGGAAAAGGCCATCTACACCCAGGACAACATGCTGGGCGTGGTGGTGGTCAACGGGGAATATCAGATCTTCATCCCGGTCAACGTGCTGGACCGCCGGGATGGCATGGCCTTTATTTCGCCCATCCAGCAGGGCCAGCTGTACGAGGGACAGACGGTGCGCCTGTTCTGACCCGGCGGACAGCAGCGGAGGCAGGCATACGGGCCCGGGGAGCCGGGCAAGGAGGAGGACGCATGGCGTTTCAGGAGTTCGTGGACGGAATCAGGCGGCTGTTCGGCCGCAGGGATTCGGATGATTCCACGCGGCCGGACGGGGGTACCAACTTTTACCGCCCCGTCCGGAAAAAGAAGGAAAGCGCGCAGGAGGAGCCCGCTGCCGCGGGAAACGGCGGCGTTCCCTATATTCATACCGGGTTCACGGGCATGAATCCCCCCACGGAGGGAATGGATCCCATGGCTTCGGGCATGTACACCGGTACGGGCATGAATCCGCCCCGGGACAATATTTCCTATATGCCCGGGGTGATGCCGCAGACCCCCGCGCCGAGCTATGCGCACGTGGAGCACATCATGGCCATGACCTCCCTGAAGAGCTGCTACGAGGCGATCGAATGCATGAAGAACGGGGAGACCCTGATCATCACCCTGGATGCCATCGCCAATGAGGGGGAGAGCATGCGGTGCCAGGACATGCTGGCCGGCGCCGCCTTCACCCTGGGCTGCACGGTGCGGATGCTGCAGGGGGGCAAGCTGGTGCTCATCGCCCCGGAAAATGTCAAGATTCTGCCGGAGCAGCCGGAGGGCCGGGCGGAAATGGGCGGCGCGCCCTATACCCAGTACGTTCCGCCGGTGGCGGAGGAGCCCGCGTACGTGGGCCGGCGGGAGCGGCGGGTCAGCCAGCGCTCGGCCCAGTGGACCGCGGCCCGGAACGGAGAAATGAACGGATACAATCCCTACACCGGGACCATGCCGGCCGCGGCAGGGGATTATGAACGCTTTGGCGGATACGGATACTGAGCGACGCGCCCGGGCAGAGGAATCTGTGTGACGGGCCGGGAGGAAAGGAGACGCAACCATGGAACGGATCACGGTGGATCTGATCAGCAGCAAGGAATTCTCGATTGAATCCAGGGGCTACAACAAGCAGGAAGTGGATAATTTCCTGGATGATATCTGCGAGGAAATGGAACGCATGGAGGCGGAAATCAAGGATCTGCGGCAGAAGACCACGGCCGTGCGTCCCGCCGCGCCCGCGCAGGCGTCCTCCGTTTCGTCGCAGGAGGAGAGCAGCTTCCGGGAGATTCTGGAGATGGCCAAGCAGGTGAAGGACGATACCATCCGCAAGGCCCGGGAGGACGCCGAGGCGATCCGGGCCAAGGCTGAAACCGAGGCGCGGGAGCGCCTGGACGGGCTGAGCGAGGAGCGGGAAACGCTGACCCGCCAGGTCAACGAGCTCAAGGCCGCCGCCAGCTCCTACCGGAAGCAGTTTGAAGCGCTGCTCCAGGCGCAGCAGGAGGCGCTGGAAAAGGCGTCCGACCTGTTCTGATACGCCCGAGAGACCGGAGAGACGGGAGGAAGCACAGATGTTTGGATTCAGGCATGACGGACGGCGGCTCAGAACGGTGGACCCGATCGTACAGATTACCCCCTATCTGATGCCGATGCGCTGCGACGCGCAGGTGTTTCTGGAGCACAAGCTGGATTATGAAATGCTGGCCCGCTATATCGCCGCCAAGGGGGCGGAGGGGCAGAAGGTGACCTTCATGCAGATCATCGTCGCCGCCTATGTCCGGGGCATCAGCCAGCATCCGGAGATCAACCGGTTCATCATGAACAAGCAGTACTATGCCCGGAACAACTGCTCGGTGGCCTACACGATTCTCAAGGAAATGCAGAATCATGACAGCGCGGAGACGACCGTCCGCATTCTCTTCGATCTGACGGACACGCTCTTTGACGTGCGGGACCGGATGAACGACGCGGTGGAGAAAAACCGCGGCGTGGACAATCCGAACTTTGTGGATAAGCTGGCGAAGGCCGTGCTGGCGGTTCCCGGGCTGACGACGCTGATCGTGGGGCTGGTGCGCCTGCTGGACCGGTACGGCATCGCGCCGGGCGTGCTCATGGAGGAGCTGCCCTTCTACAGCGGCATGTTCATCACCAACAACGCCTCCATCGGTCTGCACCACGTCTGGCATCATATCTATAACTTCGGCAATGTGAGCATGTTCCTGGGCATGGGCTCGATTCTCCGGGAGCCGGTGACGGAGGACGGAAGGACGCGGATGAAGCGCTGGCTGCCCCTGGGCATCACGGTGGATGAGCGGGTGTGCTCCGGCGCGCACTATGCCGCCTTCTTCGCGGACGTGATCCGCTGCCTGAATCATCCGGAGCTGCTGGAGACGCCGCCGGAGGAGGTCCGGTTCGACCCCGGCATGGAATATCACGTGCCGAAGGTGAACGCCTGAGGAACGCCGCCCGCCGGAGCGGGCAGAAGCATATGAAAAACCCCCGGGAA
>CAMNCR010000199.1 GCA_946534455.1 uncultured Clostridia bacterium
GAACGCCTGCGGACGCGTCGCCACCCTGGCCGCGGAGGAGCGGGTTTCCCGGGAGGAGGCCAGGGCCTCCGGCATTGATCAGGTCAAGCCCGTGCACCGCGTGTCCCTGGCGGACACGGAGGAGGAGGCCATGCTCCGCCGCCTGGATGAAACCGCCTCCCGCCTGGCTGAGGAAAAGCGCAGGCGCGCGGACGCGCTGGCGGAGCTGGGCGGATACCGCGCCCTGCAGGCCCTGGCGGACTGCCTGCGGAAGTGCGAGGAGGCCCGGGAAAAGGCCGGAGCGCGGCTGGAGGCGCTGCAGGCGGAGACCGGGGCTGACCCGCTCGCGCTCGGAAAGCAGGAGCGTCGCGTCCGCCTTCTGGACGCCGCCATTGCGGCAACCCGGACGGATCTGGCCGCCTGGACCGCGTCGCCTGCCCTCTCCGCGGCTCCCGCTCATCCCCTGACCGATTCCCTGCCCTATGCCGGCGAGGTGCTGACGCCGGCCTGCGCGGAGGCGCTGCAGCGCCTGCTGACCGCGCCAGCGGATCAGGAGGAGGCCGCCCGGAAGGAATCGCGGGAGCATCTGCCGGATCTTTTTGTGGATTTTCGCCTTTCGGATGGCAAGGCCCTCTTCCGGGAGCTGACGACCCTCTGCGACGCCGAGCCCCAGAACCGGCAGGGCAGCGCGCTCGCCCTGCTTCTGTCCGCGGCCATGTCGCTCTGTCTGAAAACCGCCCGGGGCGCGCGCTTCCCCGGCCGGCAGCGGCTGCCGGATGTGTGGCTCCTGCCCGATGTCGTTTCTACCCAGGCCCCCGTGACGCTTCGGGACTGCCTGGCGCTGCTTCCCCCCTCGGGGCTGCTGAATCAGGAGCCCCATCTCCGCGGGCTGCTGGCCTTCCTGCTGCTCCGGCAGTATCGCCGGGCCGCTTCGGCGGAGGCCTCCCTGAAAATCACCCCTGTCACCGCGGACGCCGGCCTCGTGGCCCGCTGCTGGCTTCGGAATCAGGGAAGGACGGAGGCCTCGATCGCTTCCCTCGTCCTCGGAGAGGAACAGGCTCCCATGGCTATCCTCCTCTCCGGCCAGCTTCCGCTCTCCGCCAGGCCCTCCCCGTCCTGGGCGCAGCTCATGCCGCCCTTTGCCACCTGGTTCGACGCGGAGCATCTCTGCTTCCTGGATCCGGTCGGCTTTCTGGGCCAGAGCGATCGCCTGATCCTTTCGGAGCGGCTCCGTGTCCTGCTTTCTGCCCTGGAGGAGAATCCGGCCTCTCCCCTGATTCCGTTCCTGTCGGATTTTCTCCGCCTTCTCGAGGCGCCGGAGGCCGCGGAGGCGGACGCCCGTGACCGGGGCCTGTCCATGCGGCTGCGGGCCGTCTGCGGTCTGCTGTCCCTCCCGGCCTATCAGGAAACCCTGCGCCGCATGCCCTCCTCCTATGAGCATATGCTCCCGGAGGACACCCTGCTGTCGGCGCTTTCCGGCCTGCCCGCCGTGCCCGCCTCCGTCTGCGACGTGCCGGAGGACGCGGTCTACACCTGGAAGGGCATCCCCTTTGCCCGGGAAAGCGCCTCCGGCCTCCTGGATGCCATTCATGTGCCGGAGGAGGCCCATGTGCTGGCCACCCTGGACCGCGAATGCGACCTCCTGGCCGATGCCTCCGATGATTACTGCGATGCCTTCTGCGCCGGGGTCTCCGCGCTCCTGGACCGGTATCCCGACGCGGATCCCGATGCCGCGGCCGTGGCCCACAGGCTGCTGAAGGCCATGCAGCGTCCTCTGCGCAGTCAGGATACAGAGCTCACCTGGCCCTGGGATCCCGCCGCGCCGTCTGTCCGCACGATTCTGACGGAGGCCCTGGATGCCTCGCTGTCCGCCTCCGCCTCCCAGCCCTTCAGCGATGTGCTGACCCTTTTCCCTGCTCGGGAGAGCGGGATCCTCGGCGATGCGCTACTGGCGGAAATGTGCATGATTCCCGGCGCGGAGCCTGCTGAGCCTTCTCCGGAGGCGCCCGTCCCCGTGGGCGACTCCGCCCTGCCGCCCCTGTCCGCCGCCTTCGCCGGCGCGCTCTGCGCGACCCCGGAGGGACAGACGCTGCTCCAGCCCGGTCTGCTCCGCCTCGAGCGCCTGCCGGAGGGGGCCTTCCGCGTGACGCTGACCCTGGAGGGAAGCTTCACCCTGCGCCTGATCCGCGTCTATGCCGCCGAGGAGGTGCTGCGCCTCTACGCGGACGATCTTCCGACGCTGGCCCTGTGGCCCTCCATGCCCTTCCCGCCGGAAAGCTGGCGCGCCTATTTCGTCTATGCGCATCTCCCCGCCTCCTGCTCCCTGTCGGTGCTGACCCAGGGTGCGGAGGGCTTCACGGAGGTGCCGCCGGAGGCCGGCCGGTCCGTCACCCGGTTTGCCGCCTTCCCCCGCTGCTTTGCCCTGTCCCGGGAGGGGCGGTCCATGGGCGCCCTGCCGCATCTGCTGCCGGAGCCTTCCCTGGCTGACCGGGGACCGGTCTGCGCCTGCGTGGATCTCGGCTCCGTAGGCTCCTCCGTGGTGCTCGCTTCCGCCCGTGGGCGCGAGCCGATGCACGGCCCCTGCCGGGTGCGTACGCTGCTGAGCCATCCCGTCGCCACGCCGGAGCTGCTGCGCAGGGAATTCCTGCCTGCCGTCCCGGTCACGGCCCTCCTGCCCTCCGTGGTGCAGATTTTCCGGAACGCCCCCGGCGAGGATCCGGTTCCCTTCCGGGACGGCATCATTCTCATGGCGGCCAGCCTGCAGGATGTGGTCTCCCTCCGGGGCAGCTCCCTTTATACCTCCCTGAAGTGGGAGGATGAAAAGGGCCGCTCCGTCGCCCTCTGCCTGCATCAGCTGATGCTCATGGCGGCCCTGCAGGCCCGCGCGGAGGGGGCCTCCGCGCTTTCCTGGCGCTTTGCCGTGCCGGATGCCATGGCCCTGGACGGCCAGAACCGGTGGATCGCCCTCTGTCAGTCCCTGGCGGCGACCGTCAGCGCGGAAAGCGGCCTGCCCGCTCCCGCCAATGAGGCGCCGGTTCGCTTTGCCTCCGAAAGCGCCGCCGTCGGAGCCTATTTCCGCTTCTGCGCTCCCGAGGATACCCGCGGCGGCTTCATGACCCTGGATCTGGGCGCCTGCACCGCGGACATTTCCCTCTTCCTGCGGGGCCGGGAGCAGGCAATCCGCACCGTGCAGCTCCCCCTGGGCTTCCATTACATGCTCCTGCCCTCCCTGCTCAGCGCTCCGGATCTCCTCCAGCAGGACTTTGGCTATCTGCCCGATCCCGCCCTGCAGCAGGAGCTCCAGCTCATGACCGGCATTCTCCGGGATGCCGCCCGGGATCCTTCCGCCCTGCGCTTTGCGCGCCTGGCGCTGGATACCCTGGTGGCGGACCGTTTCCCGGTGCTGCTTTCCGCCGCCGCGGAGCGCCGCGCGGCGTCCGCCCCCTCCCGCACCGGCGCCCTTCTCCTGCTCTATGCCAGCTATCTGATGATGATCTCCGGGCTCATTCTCCTGCAGATCGCCGCGGATCCCGGCAAGAATGAATTCCTTCCCGAGCAGATGACCCTCTGCCTCGCCGGCCGCGGCGCGGGGCTGCTGGAGGCCCTCAGTCCCGGGATCAAGGGGAGTCTCTGGCATTTCCTGACCATGTTCCGGAACCGCCGGGTGGCCTCCCTGGCCCTCCTCTTCTCCTCAGAAAAGAAGATGGAGATCCCCGTCGGCCTGTCCCTCCTGCCTCATGCCTCGGACACCCTGCCGGAAAGCGCGCCGGAGCCGGCCGCCATCGGCGTTCGTCCCGAGGAGCTGCTGCCGGAGTTTATCAACCGGTTCTGCCAGGAGTTCCCCGCGGAAGCCGCGCTCCTGTTCCCCGGCTTCTTCTCCGGGGATCCCTATCATCCGCTCACGCCCTATGGCGATGCGCTGGTCAGCGCGTCCCTCTCCGCCGCCTTCGGCGAAACCCGGCCCCATCATCCCTATGATTCCCTCGTGCTCTGGCTTTCCGGCCTTCTCGATCTGATTCGGGAAAACCCGCCCCGCTGAGCCCGCGCCCCCGGCAGAAAGGATCCTGCAGCATGGAAACTCTCTCCTCCCTGAAAAACAGCCGCGTCATGGCCTGGCGGTCTCTGAAGGACCGGAAGGGCCGCCTGGAAACCGGTTCCTTCCTGGTCGAAGGGATCAAGATGGTTCAGGAAGCCCTCGCCTCGGACTATCCCGTCGAGACCCTCCTCCTGCAGGAGGGCTTCACGCCCGCCGCGCCTCTCCCGGAGCACATTCCCGCCTTTCTCCTGCCGCCGCATGTTTTTTCCGCGGTCTGCGATACCAAAACGCCTCAGGGCATCGCGGCCGTCGTCCGCCTGCAGCCCCGGCCGGCGGCGGGCCCCCGTCTCATCGCCCTGGACCAGGTGCAGGATCCCGGCAATGTGGGGACCATTCTGCGCACCGCGGATGCCGCGGGCTTTGACGGCGCGCTCCTCGCGCCCGGCTGCGCGGATGTGTTTTCTCCCCGGGTGCTCCGGGCCACGATGGGCAGCGTTTTCCATCTGGGGCTTTCCTTTCCCGCGGAGCTTCCCGAGGCGCTGAAGGATCTCCGGTCGCGGGGCTATGCCGTGCTTTCCTCGCAGCTGGACGGCGAGCCCTTTTTCGAGCGGCCGCCCATCCCGGCGCCCTTCGTCCTGATCCTGGGCAACGAGGGAAACGGCGTTTCCCCCGCGGTGCAGGCGACGGCGACCCATCGCTTCCGCCTCCCGATGCCCGGCCGGGCGGAATCGCTGAATGTCGGCGTGGCCGCCGGCATCATGATGTATGATCTGATCCGCTGAGCGAGCGAAGGCGGGCCGGCATCCAGCCGGCCCGCCCTTTTTTGTTGTGCTCCGGAGCCGTTCGCCGCCCGCGGCTCATCCGTGGAGGCTCCCCGTTCCGTGGTGATTGGTCAGATAGGTTTTTTCCTCGCCGGTCTTCGGAGTGGAGCCGGCCATTTTCTGCTCCAGCAGCCGGTTGAACCGTGCCTCGTCCACCGGCAGCGTCACCGTCTCCCCCGTCCATCCGGACAGATGAATGGCGTTGGAGAGCTGGATCGCCCGCACGCCGTCCTCCGCGCTGGCCACCGTGCTTCCGCCCCGCAGCAGATGCGCCGCGAAGGCGTTCAGCACGCCGATGTGCTGCGGGTTCTGGCCGTCCGTCTTCAGCACGTGCATCATCACCTCCGGCCGGTACCAGGGGTTATCGCTTCCAAAGCAGATTTTCCGCTCGTTTTCCTTCAGCTTCCAGCACCGGACGATGCCGTCCTCGCACACGAGCTTGCCCATCTCGCAGTCGATCTCCAGCCGGTTCGTGCCCGGCAGATCCCCCGTGGAGGCCACAAAGGTTCCCGTGGCCCCGTTTTCGAACGCCAGGTACACGCTGATGTCGTCCTCGACCTCGATCCGGTGCCATTTCCCCTCGTGGCATACGGCCCGCACCTCCGTCGGCATGCCGCACAGCCAGATCAGCAGATCCAGCTGATGCGGGCACTGGTTCAGCAGCACCCCGCCGCCTTCTCCCGCCCAGGTCGCCCGCCAGTTGCCCGAGTCGTAGTATTTCTGCGTCCGGTACCAGTCCGTGATGATCCAGGAAACCCGCTTGATTTCCCCCATCGCGCCGGAGCGCAGCGCGTCGTGCATCGCGCGGTACACGCAGTTCGTGCGCTGGTTGAACATGAAGGTCAGGCATTTCCCGGTCCGCTCCGCCGTCTCCGCCATGTGCCGGGCCGCCGAGGCCGTCACGGCCGCCGGCTTTTCGCACAGCACGTGCAGCCCGTGCTCCATGGCCTCGACCGCCAGCGCCTCGTGCCCGAAGTGCGGCACGCTGATCAGCACGGCGTCGCAGCTGCCGCTGCGGATCAGCTCGCTGCCGCTGGCATAGATTTCCGTCTCCGGCGCCTGCGCCGCGGCCCATTGCCGCCTGTCCTCCCGCAGATCCGCCACCGCGGCCAGCGTGATTTCCGGGCATTTTCCCGCCAGAATGTTCCGGCAGTGCTCGCTGCCCATGTTGCCGATGCCGATCACGCCCAGCCGAATCTTCTCCTGCTTCATGCTCATTTGCTTTCTTCCTTTATTGTCCGATTCGGATCGCTTTTTCCTGCGCCAGCAGGCACAGCTCCGCGGCCTTGAAGGCGTGAGCCTGCGTCATGGCGTTCTCCGTCCGGTTCAGGCAGTCCAGAATCAGCTGCCCGAAGAAGGGATATCCCGTCGCCCCGACGGCGTTCAGGTACTTTTCTCCCTGCCCGTTCACCATGTACACATGGCCGCCTCCGGCTTCCGCCGCTGCCAGATTCACATACTTCCGAACCTCGATGAAGCCCTCCGTTCCCAGGATGAACATCCGGCCGTCGCCCCAGGTGCGCAGGCCGTCCGGCGTGAACCAGTCCACCCGGAAGTAGTTGGCCGTGCCGTTCCTGCCGGTCAGGCTGCAGTCGCCGAAATCCTCCAGCTCCGGATATTCCGGATGCGCAAAGTTCCCGATCCGGCTGGAGGTCACCGTGGCGTCCTCCTCCCCGGCGTAGTACAGGTACTGCTCAATCTGGTGGCTGCCGATGTCGCACAGAATCCCGCCGTATTTTTCCCGCTCGAAGAACCATTTCGGCCGTCCCGGGGCGCCGAGCCGGTGCGGCCCGAAGCCGGTCACCGAAATCACCCTGCCGATGTCCCCGGAATGCGCGATGTATCCCGCCAGGATGGAGCCCTCGTCGTGCAGCCGTTCCGCATAGTAGACCATGTACTTTTTCCCGGTTTCCCGCACCTTCTCCCGCGCGGACTGCAGCTGCGCCATCGTCGTGAAGGGCGCCTTGTCGGTGAAATAGTCCTTCCCCGCGTCCATCGCCCGCAGCCCCAGCGCGCAGCGCTCGCTGGTCACCGCCGCCCCGGCGATCAGGTTCGTCTCCGGATCGCCCAGCGCCTCCTCCTCGCTCCGGGCCGCCCGGGCCTGGGGAAAGGCCTTCAGGAAGGCCGCGACCTTCTTTTCGTCCGGGTCATAGACGTATTTCAGCGTTCCGCCTGCCTCCGTCAGCCCGTTGCACATGCCGTAGATATGGCCGTGGTCCAGCCGCACCGCGGAAAACACGAATTCCCCTTCCTTCACCACCGGCTGGGGCTTGCCCTTCGGCGCGTAGTTCATGCCATCCGATACGTTCATTCCTGTTTCTCCTTCCTGAAGCTTCCTCCGAAGGTCATTTCGCCCTCCAGATCCTGGACGGACGTGGTTTTCTCATAAAAATGCGGCACGCTCGCGCGGATGCCCTCCACCGTGTAGAAGGGATCGTCCGGCTTCAGCGGCAGCTCCGCCGGCCTGTGCTGGGAGCCCGCCTTGTAGATCGCCGTGATCAGCTCGATCGTCCTCCGGCCGTCCTCGCCCGTGATGGCGACCTCGCCGCCCGTCTCCAGCGCCGTCAGGACGTTGTCCAGCTGGCCGTCGTGCATCTCATAGGGCATCGGCGGCAGGGACGCGATGAAGGCGTCCGCCTGCTTTCTGAAGGCCTCGTCCGGCGTCTTGAGCGGAAAGCCGTTCGGCTGCGGAATGGAGCAGAACACGTCGTAGGGCGCCGCGATCTTGGCCTTTTCGCACTGGAACACCAGCTCCTGCTCCTCCCCGTGATGAATCACCGAGGCCGTCACCGTCGCCAGCGCCCCGGGATATTCCATGACGGACACGGAGAGATCCTCCACCTCCGCGTTGTCGTGCCCGGTGTTGGCCAGCACGCTCGTCACCCGCTGCGGCGTGCCCATCATCCAGCCCAGCATGTCGATATGGTGCACCGCATGGTTCAGCGTGCAGCCGCCGCCCTCCTTTTCCCAGGTTCCCCGCCACCAAAGGTCGTAGTAGGAATGCCCCCGGAACCAGAAGGAATCGATCTCCGCGGAGCGAACCTTCCCCGCCATGCCGCTGTCCAGCAGCGCCTTCAGGTTGCGGATCGGCTCCCGGAACCGGTTCTGCGCAATGATGGACAGCTTTTTGCCGCTCTCGTCCCTCGCCCGCAGCATCGCGTCGCACTCCTCCAGCGAGGCCGCCATCGGCTTTTCGCAGACCACGTTCTTGCCGCTGCGCAGCGCGTTGATGGAGATTTCCGCATGCGCAAAGGGCGGCGTGCAGACGTCCACCAGGTCAATCTCCTGATCCAGAATCTCATGATGATCCAGATAGACCGCCGCGTCCAGATGATACTGCTCCTTGACACGCTCAGCCTTTCCGGGGATAATATCCACCAGGGCAACTATTTTGCATCTGTCCGGGAACTTGAGATAGGCGCCAATGTGCGCGTGGGAGATCCCGCCGGTTCCGACAACCGCAACCTTGATCATGGCTTTCCCCTCTTTCATATGGTCGAATTGGTTCGTATTCGTAGAATATCATCCATCCTTTTTTCTCGCCATACAAATCGTGTTCGATTGTATGTAAATTCTGCACGAATGAATTCCGGAGAAAACCCGCATGAAAAAATATGACGATCAGCCCTCCTTCGCCCCCATGGCGGAGAGCCCCCAGGGATATGAGGCGCATTATCATTTCAGTGAGCACATGGAGGTCACCCAGTATCACTGCCATGATTATTTTGAATTCTATATTCATCTGCGCGGCGGCCAGTTCATGGGCGTGGATAATCAGCTCTATGCCCTCCGGCCCAATCAGCTCTTTCTCCTGCCGCCCTTCTTCATGCATGGCCTGAGCTGCAACCGTCCCATGGTCAACTATGAGCGCGCCTATCTGAATCTCTCTCCGGAGGTCCTGCGTCAGCTGGGCTGCGGCCAGATCGATCTGGAAAGCTATTTCCGCTCCCATGCCTCTCACGGCCGCTATACCTATCAGCTCAGCGATGCCGCCGCGGAGCGGTTCATCGCGCTCATCCGCCAGATTCAGTCCCGCAGCACCCAGCCCTCGGATCCCGTCTCCCGCTTTCAGGATTATGCGCAGATGATGTCCATCCTGACCCTCGTCACCCAGGTTCTGGGCGAAGCCGCGCCCGTGGAAAGCGAGCCGATGAGCAACAGCATCATTCAGGATATCCTCACCTATATCAATCTGCACTACACGGATCAGATTAACGTCACCGAGCTGGCCCGGATGTTCAATGTCAGCGCCTCCTATCTGGCCCACGAATTTGCGCATTTCACCAACCGCAGCGTCTATGAGTATGTGCTCTATCGCCGCATCATGCTCTCCCGCCAGCAGATGCTCGGCACCGACAGCCTGAACACCATCGCCTTCCAGTGCGGCTTCAACGATTATTCCAATTTCCTCCGCACCTTCACCAAAATTGTCGGCATGTCCCCCAGCGCCTACCGGAAGCAGCTCCAGAGCATGCGCGGCCTGGAACTTTCCTGACATCCCCCCTAATACTTAAAATGGGGTGCCGGCATCACCGGCACCCCTCCCATTTTTACCTGAATTACAGATTTCCCGGGAAAACTCCGCGATAGTTCCCATCCTGATAAGCCTGACGGAACTCATCGATCATCTGCTGCGCGCCGCTGTTCAGGATATCCTGAATGCCCGCGTCATACACTTCGTCAAACTTGTCGGGAGCAGCGCTGACCACATCGGCCAGGAACTTGCCCTGCGCGCTCTTGACGGTGGCGCCGTAGTCGGTCTCCGCCTGAATGCTGACCGTGAAGCTGATCTGAGTCCAGGCATCGGTCAGAGCATCCTCGTAGGAAGCCACCACGTCGTCTTCATAGCCCGCGAAGGGCAGCGCCAGCGCGGCGTTGTTCTTCTCGTCGTCGCCATAGCACAGGCCGTTGGAGATGAACACGATATCGCCGGCATGCATCTTGTTCTCGTTCGGCACTTCGTCCGCGCTCTTCACGCCGTAGGGAATGCCGTCCTCGGTCAGGCCGGTGTAGTTGATGCCTTCAAGTCCGTTCTGCATCATGAACATGTTCTCGGGCTGAGCCATCCAGTCCATGTACTTCATCGCGGCGATGGCGGTCTTCTCATCGGTCGTCAGCGGGATGATGATGCTCAGGCCGGCAGGCGCATAGATGTCATGCAGGGTCTTGCCGCCCAGGCTCTCGTTCTTGAAGGGGTTGACGGTGACCCAGTGGGCGCCCTCAACGTTCTTTTCCATTTCGATTTCGTAGTTCTTGTCGGTCCGCCAGGGCTGGTCGGGCTGCTGAGAGAAGAAGCCGTTGTAGCCCATGATCAGGGCGGTGTCGTTCGCCTGGTCGTTGTCGGTCAGGGCGAAGGTGTCCGGAATGATGCCTTCGTTGTACAGCTTGTTCAGCCAGCGGAAGCCTTCCTTCGCGCCGGGCAGCATTTCAGGATTGCGCGCATAGGCGAACCAGTCTTCCTCGGTCACCTGAGAGAAATCCACCCAGGCGTCCGTGAACCGGCGCACGTTGTACAGGGGATCCGGAGCGTAGATGCCGAAGGCGAAGGGAGTCGTGGTGTCTCCGCCCAGGTTCGCGGCCTTCGCGTCTTCCAGATACTTGGTGAACTCTTCGATGTTGGTGGGCTTCTCCATGTTCAGGGCCTTCAGCCAGTCCTCACGGATGAAGTTACCGACGTTCGCGCGGGAAATCCGGCGCGCCGGCAGATACCACTGCTCCTTGACGCCGTCGCCGTCATGATCGCTCTGGCCGTAGCCCAGCAGCTCCTCACCCAGGAACTCCTTCAGGTTGGGGCCGTATTCGTTCAGCAGATCATCCAGCTGCCAGATGCCTTCGTCATCGATCGCCTGCTGCACCAGACCGCCGTTGTAGGTCAGGCAGATGTCAGGCGCGGTGCCGCCGGCCAGCGCAACGGTCAGCAGGTCGCCTTCCGTCCAGCGGGCATAGGACACGAACTCCAGCTTGATGTGGTTCGGATCGCCGAAATGCTCCTGCGCATAGTGCAGCTGCCAGCAGTTCGTCACATCCAGACCGGCGATCTCGCGGTCATAGGTTTCCACCCGCAGGGTGATCCAGTCATCCTCCGCGAACGCAGAGCCTGCCATGCCCAGCAGCAGCGCCAGGGAAAGCAGAATAGCCAACATTTTCTTCATAGTAGAGTCTCCTCCTTTTTATATTTTTACCGCCCGGGTTTTCCCCTGACGGCAAATACCGTCCTTAGCCCTTCACCGCGCCGATCGTGACGCCCGCCACGAAGTAGCGCTGCACGAAGGGATACACCACCAGAATCGGCAGCGTCGCGAAGATGATCGTCGCCGGCTCGATGGATTCGGATACGCTGGTCGCCACCGTCGACGCGCCGCCCTCCATCGCGGCCACGTCCACCGCCTGGGACCCCTTGATGATGTGATACAGCTTCAGCTGCAGCGGCTGATAGGCCTTCGTGCTGATGTAGTACAGCGCGTCCTGGAAGCTGTTCCACTTGCCCACCGCGTAGAACAGCGTCAGCGTCGCCAGGGACGCCATGGACAGCGGCAGATACACCTGCCACAGCACCTGGAAGTCATTCGCGCCGTCGATGATCGCCGCCTCCTCCAGCTCCTTGGGCAGCGCCGTGAAGAAGCTCTTGAGGATGATCATGTTGTACGTGCTCAGCATGCCCGGCAGAATCAGGGACCAGGGAGAGTCCAGCAGCCCCAGCTCCTTGATGTTCAGATAGATCGGAATCGTGCCGCCGGAGAAGTACATCGTGAACAGCGCCAGGAAGTTGAAGAACTTCCGCCCCTTCAGGCGGCTCTTGGTCAGCGGATAGGCCATCAGGATCGTCAGAATCATGGAGAACGTGGTGTACACCACCGTGATGACCACTGTGTACAGCAGGCTGTGCACCATGCTGCTGTCCGAGAAGATCGCCTTGTAGGCCGTCGTCTCGAATTCCACCGGCCAGAAGGATACGTCGCCGCGCAGAATCGCGGATTTGGAGCTGAAGGAAACCGCCGCCACGTTCACGAAGGGAAGCAGACAGGTCAGGCTGGCCAGGAGGATCACAAACATCAGGATCACCTGCGGCACCGTCCAGACCTTCGGCTTGCTTTCTGTCATCTTTTTCTTGCTCTTGCTTGCAATCGCCGTCATGTTGCTCTCCCCTCCTTTCTTACCAGATGCCTTCCTCGCCGAGGCGCTTGGTCACGAGATTGGCTCCCGTGATCAGGATCATGCCGACCACCGACTGGAACAGACCGATGGCCGTCGCCCGGGCGAACTGGGAGTTCGTGATACCGGCGCGGTACACGAACGTGGACAGCACGTCGCAGTAGTTCTGCACCATGGGATTGCCCAGCACGTACGGCCGGTCAAAGCTGATGTTCATCATCTGGCCGACGTTCAGGATCAGCAGCACCACGATCGTGGAGCGGATGCCCGGCAGCGTCACGTGCCAGATCTGCTGCATCTTGTTCGCGCCGTCAATCTTGGCCGCCTCGAACAGCTCCATGTTGATGCCCGTGATCGCGGAGAGGTACAGGATCGTGCCCCAGCCCATGTTCTGCCACACGCCGACCAGCGTGTACGTCCATTGCCAGTGGGGACCGTCCGTCAGGAACGGAATGCCCTTGTCGATCCAGCCCCATTTCATCAGCGTCGCGTTGATCACGCCCGTCGACGGGGAGAAGATCTGCAGCACCATACCGCCGATGATGATCCAGCTCAGGAAGTGCGGCAGGTACAGCAGCGTCTGGGAAACCTTCTTGAAGGGCACGCTGTGCAGCTCGTTGAGCAGGATCGCCAGGACAATCGGCACCGGGAATCCGGCCACCAGTCCCAGCAGGTTCAGATACAGCGTGTTCCACAGCGCGATGGGAAAGTCCGGCATGTTCATCACGAACTTGAAGTTTTCCAGCCCGATGAACTTGCTTCCCCACATGCCCTTGAACATATTGAACTTCTGGAAAGCGATCATCAGGCCCAGCATCGGCTTGTAGCAGAAAATCAGGTAAAAAGCCACCGGCAGGATTAGCATAACATACAGCCGCCAGTCCCGCTTCAGCCAGCCCGAACCGACTTTCTTCCTGTTCTGCACAGCTCTGGTAGTCATGAACCGTCCCCCTCATTAAACCTGTTCAATATGGAATACATTTAACCAATCAACCTATCGTCACCATTATATAAACATGTTCTGCCTGCTTCCATGCAAATCATGCTGAAAAATATGCGAATTCTGTTCGAACAAATCAGCTGAACCGCATTGTGCTGATTCTGCACAAAACGAGTACAAAACCCCCGCGATTTCCCTCTTGACATCCACCCCATTCCGTTATATAATTCTCGCGTTG
>CAMNCR010000200.1 GCA_946534455.1 uncultured Clostridia bacterium
AATTCGTGTTCATCACGCGGGCATACTCCTCCGTCAGGGTCTCCTCACAGCTGCCAAGCACCAGCATGCCCGCGCACTGGACAACTGCGTCCACCCGGTTCGAGAGCTGCCTGGCCGTCTCGCAGAAGGCCAGCACGCTTTCCTCGCTGGTCACATCCAGGGGCAGGCACGAAACTCCCTCAATGCTTTTCCCTTTTCCAAAGCTCCGCGCACCGGCGATCACCCGCCACCCCGCGTCCCGCAGCGCCAGCGTGGTGTGAAGTCCCAGCCCGCTGGAGGCACCGGTCACCCATACGGTTTTCTGTTCTTTCCCTCGTCTCATGGCCCCTTTTCCTTTCCTTCCGGCCCCTCCTGCGACGCCTGAATCAGCGCCCACTTTTCCGGGGCGGTCATCTGCTTGATCTGCCATTCCCGGCGCATGGCCTCCTGCCGGGTGGCGAAGGACTCCGCGTAAACCAGACGGACAGGCCTGCGCGCGTGGGTGTATTTTCCGCCCGTTCCCGCGTTATGCCGCTCGATCCGTTTCTCAAGATCGTTGGTCCAGCCGCAATAGAGGGACCCGTCCGAGCAAAGGAGCAGATAAGTGCAGCAAACTCCCTGTCGAAAGGGGACAGGGAGAGTCATTGCCTGCTGGTCCATACGATCCTGGATGTCCATACAGGATTATGCCGCTTTGGAGGAAAGCCCGACCGTTTTCCGCTCTGTGGCTTCCCTGCTGTTGATTCGATGCTCCGTTTTGACCCAGTGCTGCTGATCGCCGCACCGCAGAAGGCCGACAATCTGGTTGAAGGCGCCCACAATCAGGTTGGCGAAGAAGCCGCCCACCATCACCGGAATCGTCTTCAGGTTGAAGGGAATTCCGTTGTCCCGCCAGTCGGCCCAGTAGAAAAGAAACAGGTAGCTGTAGGTGAACAGTGCAGCCCCGCTCAACAGGCTGTTCCAGGAAAAGCTGTCCAGCGGAGTCACCTTGCCCATCAGCATCAGGGCGCCGGCGACCAGCGCCTGGATCAGCGCCAGCACATAGGCGCTGATGCTGTACATATAGGTCAGAAGGCTCAGGAATTCACCGATGCCGATCCTGCGCTGGAAAAGCGCCCGGAAGAGCGGCACCGTATTGTGCAGCGCCACATACCAGTGGCCCTGCCCCCACCGGATCTTCTGCCGGATCGAAGCGCACAGGGACGTGGGCTTCTCGTCGTAGACGCGGGCGACATGATTCCAGAGAATCCGCCTTCCCTCCAGGGTGGCCTCCACCTGAATTTCAAAATCCTCCGTCAGGGACATGGTCGTCCAGCCGCCGCGTTCATGCAGATAAGCCGTGCTCATGGCAAACCCGGTTCCGCCGATCGCGCAGTTCAGACCCAGGCGATGCTTGGCCAGATCAAAGAAACGGTTCGTCAGCGTATACCCGGTATAATAGAACCAGGCCACCACGCCCTGCTTGTTCTTGGCTCCCAGATAGCACTGAATAAAATCGGGCTTTCCCTTGTCCAGATACTGACTGTTCACTTCACGGAACATATTCGTATCCATGAGATTGTCCGCGTCGAAGATCATCATCAGATCATACCGGTTCTGATAGTCCCCCAGCGCTTCCAGCGCCTTGCGCAGGGCAATGGGCTTTCCGGTTGGATCGTCCGGGTGCGCCTTGCGGGTTTCGATGACGCGGGCCCCCATCCGGCGTGCCTTTTCCGCGGTGCCGTCCGAGCAGTTATCCGCAATAATATAGAAGTCATACAGCTCGCGGGGATAGTCCATCCGCTGAAGATTCTGAATAATGTCTCCGATCACCCGCTCCTCATTGTGCGCCGGAACGAGCACCAGGAACCGGGATTCGGGATCATGATCCGCGTAATCCTTGACGCGCCTGTCAAAGCCGAACAGGCTGATCACGAGCTGATAGATCATCATCAGGGCCAGGATGCCGCCTGTGATCGTCGTTAAAGCCTGCAGGATGACCTTCAGATAAATCATCCTTTTCTTTCGCCTCCTCAACCGGAGAACCCTCCGGATTAATACAGCACAACAGGCCTATTAAACATCACAACCCCTGTTTTGTCAAGCACGGATCCGCTGTCCGTTCAGCACGGCTTCCCGCAGGTTTTCCCCCTCATACACCAGCTTCAGTGAAAAGAAGGGAGCCTCCTCCTCCAGCAGCCGCAGGAAAATCCGGTCTCCCTCCCATTGAGGAAGCTCATGCAGCCTGTTGCGGGGAATCCATACAGGATCCCCCTCGTCGCACTCGCCCAATTCTCCCTCGAAGGCATCCGCCGTGAACAGGTGCATCCATTCCGTTCCGTATCGGTCCGAGACGAAGGTCACGATTCCGCGATAGCGCCAGGAGGTCAGCCGCAGCCCGGTCTCCTCCCGCACCTCCCGGAGAACGCAGTCCTCCGGGCTTTCCCCCTCCTCGAATTTTCCGCCCAGACCGACCCATTTGTCGTGGTTCAGATCATTTTTCTTCTTGGTCCGATGAAGCATCAGCACCTCATCGCCCCGAAAAACATAACACAGGCTTGTATTGATCATAGCAGGCTCCGCTGAATCTTTCCGCTGACCGTCTTGGGCAGCTCGTCCCTGAACACCACGATGCGGGGATACTTGTAGGGAGCCGTGTGCTGCTTGACATAGTTCTGGATTTCCTTCTTGAGCTCCTCGGTGGGCTCGGTTCCCTTCGTCAGCACGATGCTCGCCTTGACCACCTGGCCGCGCACCTCATCCGGCGCCGCGCTGACGCCGCATTCCAGAACATAGGGAAGCTCCATGATCACGCTCTCAATTTCGAACGGCCCGATCCGGTAGCCGCTGCTCTTAATCACGTCGTCGGCCCGGCCTACATACCAGTAGAATCCATCCTCATCGCACCAGGCCACATCGCCCGTGTGATACCAGCCGTCATGCATCACCTCGCGGGTTTTCTCCGGATCCAGATAATATTCATGGAACAGGCCGATCGGAATCCCGTCGGAAATGTCGATGCAGATTTCACCCGGCGCGCCGGTCGGCACCGGTTTTCCCTCGCTGTCCAGGAGGGCAACGCGGTAGATCGGCGTCACCTTCCCCATGGAACCCAGCTTATGCGGCGCACCGGCCAGGTTTCCGATGATCATCGTACTCTCGCTCTGGCCGAAGCCTTCCATGACCTGCAGACCGGTCATCTTCTCAATCTGCCTGTAAACCTCCGGGTTCAGGGCTTCGCCCGCGCTGGCGGCGTGGGTCACGGAGGAAAGGTCATACTTGGTCAGATCCTGCTTGATCAGCATCCGGTACATCGTAGGCGGCGCGCAGAACGTGGTAATGTGATATTTGGCGAACAGCGGAAGAATATCAGCCGCGTCAAACCGATCGAAATCATAGACAAAGATCGCAGCCTCGCACAGCCATTGGCCGTAGATCTTCCCCCAGCCCGCCTTGGCCCAGCCGGTATCGGAGATCGTCAGATGCAGCCCGTTGGGATTCACGCAGTGCCAGTATTTGGCGGTATGCAGATGGCCCAGCGGATGGGTAAAGGTATGAGCGGCGATCTTGGGATATCCGGTTGTGCCGGAGGTAAAATACATCAGCATCAGATCATCCCCGCAGGCCGTATCCTCGGTCCGGCTGAAATGCGTGGAGTACATCAGATATTCCTCATCGAAAGAATGCCAGCCCTCGCGACTGCCGTTGACAATCAGCTTCAGCTCCAGGGACGGCGCATCCTGCGCGCCAAGCTCCGCCTGATGCGCCGTATCCCCGTCCGCCGTACAGATGATCGCCTTGACGCCCGCGGCATTGAAGCGATATTCAAAGTCATGCGCCTGCAGCTGGCTGGTGGCCGGAATCGCGATCGCGCCGATCTTTTCCAGCGCCAGAATGGCAAACCAGAACTGATAATGCCTTCTGAGAACCAGCATAACCCGGTCGCCCTTCCGGATGCCCAGGGAGCGGAAATAGTTCGCGCAGCGGTTGGAGGCGCGCTGCATATCCCGGAACGTAAAGCGACGCTCCTCCTTGTTCCGGTCCAGATGGACCATCGCCAGCTTGCTGGGCACCTCCTCAGCGATGGCATCCATGACGTCAAAGGCAAAATTGAACCTTTCCGTGTTCTTGAAGGTGATTTTGACCGGCGTGCCGTTTTCGTTCTTTTCCACATCCGCAAAGCGATGCCAGACCCGCGTCCTGCCATCCTCCGCAGGCACCTCCTCCAGGGCGGTGCCGGGCAGCGTAACCTCCGGGGTCAGCTCCGGAATCGGCGCTCCGGTCGGGTTCAGCACGATCGCATAGAACAGGCAGTCCTGACCGCCCACGGCGATCATACCGTGCGGCGTTCCGCTGTCATAATAGATAGAATCCCCGGGGTTCAGCACGGCGTAGTGCTCCCCTACCTGGACCTTCAGCTGGCCCTGAATCACGATATCGCATTCCTGCCCCTCGTGCGTCGTCAGCTTGATATCCGCGCGCTCGGCTTCCGCGTTATAAGCCGCCTGAACGTACAGCGGTTCGGCAATCCGATTCCGGAAGGAGGAGGCCATGTTGTAATAGATCATATCATGAGCTTCCTCAATGCGCTGTCCCTGGCCGCGGCGGGTCACGGTAAAGGATTGGAGGGTCGGACTTTCGCCTTCGATAATATCTCCCACATCCACGCCGAAGGCCAGCGCGCAGCGGTACAGAAACGCGAAGTTCAGATCCGAGCGTCCCATCTCGCAGTCAATGTATTCCTGCTCCGAAACGCCGGTCTTGTTGGCCATTTCTGCAATGGTAAAGTTTTCGATCTCCCGCAGTTCACGAATGCGGTGCGCCATTTCCTGGATTTTGAAATTCAGTCCCGTCATCTGTGCCACGATTCCGTTCCTCCTCAAAAAACCCGTCTCAAGCATTGCTTGAGACGGGTTGAATCGACCCGCGGTACCACTCAAATTGCAGTCCGTTCCGACTGCCCCTTCGGCCTTTCGCCTCGCGTTAACGCCGCGCATACGGGAAGGGTCTACCGGCGGAAAAGCCCTCTTCCTTCCTCGCTCCGAAGCGACCCCAGCAAACCCGGCTGGCAGCTCGCACCTCCCGCCGCCTCTCTGAAACCGGTGCATTCGCTGTCCTCTTCATCACAGCTATTTTGGGATTTTACGCTTTTTCCCGATCTCTGTCAACCTTCTTTTTCGCTTCCGCATGCAGCCATGAGCCGTCATTCAGCGGCTCCTCCGGCCCTCGTTCCACCCTCTTCAGAGATTCTTCTTCCTATTTTATATGAACGTTGTGTGAACTTTTCCCTTTCCCGCCCTCCGAATCCCCTCTCCGCCTTGACAAACCCGGCAGATCATGGTAAAAATCCCTCGATAGAGAAGGAGGTGAAGGGCTTGAAGCGTCTCTCGCGGGTCATGCTTGCCCGGCTGCTGCTGGGGGTGTTTCTGCTTTCTCTCCTCATCATGCCCGTATGCGTCGCCCATACCGCGCGTCATTCCTGCTGCGCAAGCCACTGTCCTATGTGCGAGGGAACCGCGGTGCTGAGCGCGGCGTTTCGCTTCTTCCTGGCGCTTGCACTTCTTTCCGGGCTGACGCTGCTGGACCGGGGTCTTTTCCTCTGCGGCCTTCACGCTTCGCAGCCCTTCTTCTGTGCCACTCCCGTCCAGATGAAAACCAGAATCAACGATTAAGCCGCTCCATGAACACCCTTCCCTGCGGGTTTGTGCGTCCTTTCGTCGCCCGCTTTCTGTATCATTCACGGAGGTGTTTTATATGCGTTTTTCGATCAGTTTCATGCGTCTGAAAAAGATGTGTGCTTTCCTGCTGTCTGTTCTGTTCTGCCTTTCCCTGCTCCCGGTCGCCCCGTCGGCATCCGCCGATTCCATTCCGTCGGTGGTCGTCACAACCTTTCCGATCTATGACTGGGTCCGCTCCATCGCCGGGGACACGGTTCAGCTGACGCTGCTGCTGGATTCCGGCGTGGATCTCCACAGCTTTCAGCCTACCGCCCAGGATATCATGCGCATTGCGGACAGCGACCTTTTTATCTATATCGGAGGAGAATCGGATGACTGGGTGGAAGAGGCGCTATCCGTCTCCGCCGCTCCTGAGCGTCAGGCGCTGAACCTGATGGAGGTCCTCGGTTCCGCTGCCCTGGAGGAGGAAACCGTGGAGGGCATGCAGGCCGAAGAGGAGGAAGAAGAGGAAGGAGCGCTGGATGAGCATATCTGGCTCTCACTCCGGAATGCCCGGATCCTGACGGAGGCGATTGCCGGGAAGCTGTCTGAAATCAATCCCGGCCAGTCGCAGACCTATGCTGACCGCCTGGCCGCTTTCACGGGCGAGCTGGACCGTCTGGACGGGGACTATGCCGCCATGGTCGCGGAGGCGCCCTGCCATACGGTTCTCTTCGGCGATCGCTTCCCCTTCCGCTATCTGATTGAGGATTATGGTCTGGACTACTTCGCCGCCTTCTCCGGTTGCTCCGCCGAAACCGAAGCCAGCTTTGCCACCATCGCCTTCCTGGCCGGGAAGCTGAATGAGCTGAAGCTGCCGGCCGTGCTGACCATCGAGGGAACCAATCACCGGATCGCCGAAACGATCGTGCAGGCTTCCGCCTCCGGCAATCAGCCCATTCTGGTTCTGGATTCCATGCAGGGTACCACCCTTGAGCAGGCCCTGAACGGAGCGAATTATCTTGAGATCATGCGCGGCAATCTGGAAACGCTTCGCCTGGCGCTCGGCGGCAGTGCACCGGCAAAGGAGGAATAATGTCATATGGCTCAGCTGACTTGCAGTCACCTTTCCCTTGGTTATGAAGGGCAGGCTATTCTGAAGGATCTGAATTTTACCGTCCACGCGGGAGATTATCTGTGCATCGTCGGAGAAAACGGCTCCGGCAAATCCACCCTGATGAAGACCATTCTGGGGCTTCAGAAGCCCATTTCCGGCTCCATCACCTTCGGGGATGGTCTGCGCCCCGGCGAGGTCGGATATCTTCCGCAGCAGACCATCGTCCAGCGTGATTTCCCTGCCACCGTCCAGGAGATCGTCCTCAGCGGCTGCCAGGCGCGCATGGGACGCCGTCCGTTCTATTCAGCGGAGGAAAAAGCCCTGGCGGCCAGCAATATGGATCGCATGGGCATTACGCCCTTCGCGCGGAAATGCTATCGGAATCTTTCCGGCGGTCAGCAGCAGCGCGTGCTGCTGGCGCGCGCGCTTTGCGCAACCCAGCGTCTTCTCCTGCTGGATGAGCCCGTGTCCGGCCTGGATCCCCAGGTGACGGCGGAAATGTATGCTCTGATTCAGGAGCTGAATCAGAAGGAAGGCGTCACCATTCTCATGATCTCCCATGATATCGTTGCAGCCGTCCGGTATGCCACGCATATTCTTCATGTGAACCGGGCTCCCTTCTTCGGCACGGTGGAGGAATATCGCCGTTCTCCCCTGTTTCTGAGCTTTGCGGCCACGGAAGGGAGCGATCAGCATGCTTGACACCCTGTCCATGTACCTGCAGTTTCCCTTTGTTCAGTATGCCCTGATCGTCGGCGTCCTGATTGCCCTGTGCTCATCCCTGCTGGGCGTGACGCTGGTGCTGAAGCGTTTTTCCTTTATCGGCGACGGTCTGTCCCATGTCGCCTTCGGCGCCATGGCCATCGCGGGCGTGCTGCATATCAACAATGAAATGATTTTCGTCCTCCCTGCCACCATCCTCTGCGCCATTCTTCTGCTGCGCACGGGCAAGCACGCCAAAACCCAGGGGGACGCCGCCATCGCCATGCTTTCCGTCGGCGCCCTCGCCATCGGATACATGCTGCTGAACCTCTTCTCGACCTCCTCCAATATTTCCGGCGATGTATGCTCATCCCTCTTTGGCTCCACGAGCATCCTGACGCTGAATACCCTGGAGGTCTGGCTGAGCGTCGGCCTCTCCGTGGCCGTGGTTGCCATCTTCCTGCTTTTCTACAACAAGATCTTTGCCGTCACCTTCGATGAGGATTTTGCCCGGGCCTCCGGAACGCAGGTGGAAGCCTATAATCTGCTGATCGCCATCGTCATCGCGGTCATCATCGTTCTGGCCATGAATCTGGTTGGATCGCTGCTCATCTCCGCGCTGATCATTTTCCCCGCCATGAGCGCCATGCGGGTTTTCCGTTCCTTCAAGTCCGTAACCCTCTTCTCCGCCGTCCTTTCCGTGGTCTGCTCGGTGCTGGGAATTCTGATTTCGATTCTGGGCAGCACCCCCGTCGGATCCACGATCGTTGCGGTCGATCTGGTCGGTTTTCTGATCTGCTGCCTGATTTCCTTCATTCGCAGCCGTGCCTCCGCCTGAGCGCCGGGCCGTCCGCGGTGTAATGACGGCCGCGTTCTGTTGCCTGCGGCGTTCTTCCCCGATCCATTCATAGAAAGGAATTTCATTCAAGATGCTCGCAAAAATGTCCAGATCCCTCCGGATCCTGCTTCTTCTCGGCCTGCTCGCCGCTCTTCTGGCAGCGGCCTCCGGCTGCTCCTCCTCCGGCACCGCCTCCACCTCCGACCAGATGGCCTACGTGCTCAACACCAATGAGTATGTCCTCTATCAGAATATCTTCTACAACGGCTACGGAGCCCAGTACAATGGCAAGCGGGTCGAGAAAACAGGCGTCTTTACGGCCCTTCAGGATGCGTATTATAACCGAACCCGCTACTATGTCTGGGGGTATAACGACAATACCCGCTGCTGCGACTGGCAGTGGGAAATCCTTCCTCTGAGCACCGACAATCTGCCCGCCAACGGCTCCCTGGTCAAGGTGCAGGGCACCTTTGCCGATTCGGAAGATGCGCTGGACGGTTACTGGATCCGCAGCGCGGAGATCGAAACGCTCACCGCCTACACCGGTCCCACCGCGGAGGTGGATATGGCCATGATGAGCGACACCCTGGAGCGCGTCCAGCTGGCCAGCGTCGTTTCCTATCCGGATCAGTTCGAGGGAAAGTCCTACTCCGCCTATGGGCGCATTGCCGCGCTGAACTTCCTCGAGGATCCCTATTACGATAACTCCTGGCAGGTGCCCTACGTCAGCGAGGAAACAGCTCCGGCCGTCGGCTCCGAAAGCCTGCTTCGCGGCGTCATTTCTGCCGGCACGCTCGGCAGCGCCACCTTCAGCAAGCGCGCCGAATGATCCTCTGAAACAAAACCGCCTTCCGGCCAGCACAGCCGGAAGGCGGTTTTCTTCTCTTTATCCAGCTTCCCTTCTGAAGCATGGATTCGATGAGGTATCGGCTCAGAACACGAAGGGTTCCACGGGCAGCCCGCTCACCCCGAACAGGTTGATGTCCCCCGCCCAGTCCGTCCAGGCATACCGGACATGCACCGGATGCCCGACCTCCCGGCTCCACAGCCGCAGCGTGTTTCCGGAGGCGACCGCGAAGGCCGGATGGAAGCAGCCGTCCGCTCCAGCGATTTCCAGGTGCCTGGGCGGCTTTCCGTCCACGGGCACGATTTCCTCCGTCAGGATGACGGTGATCGCGTCGCCCGCGGTATATTTCCTGACAGCCCGGGGAGAAACGGGAGCCTGCTCGCCGTAGAGCATGCTTTCTGCCAGATCGTGCAGCCGTTCTCCGACAACCCGCTTGGCCGTGGGATGCAGGTTGCCGTATTCCCCCTGATCCAGCAGGCAGACCATCCCGGTCCCCCGCAGCATGTTTCGGGCAGCGCTTTGCTGCATGCGCAGCCTCGGCCAGCTGTCATCCGGCTCCGCGCCGGGCGCCCGCCACATAGGCAGCTGAACGAACAGGAAGGGCAGCTCATCATCCGCAAAGGCGCTTCGCCAGCTGCTCACCAGCAGCGCCATGAGCTCATCGTAGCGCTCCGCCACGCCCGCGTCCGTTTCACCCTGATAGTAGAGAATCGCCGTCAGGGAAACAGGCTCCGCAACCCGCAGCATGGATTCAGCCAGTCCGCAGGGCCTGTAGGGGGATCCCGGCCCATCCGGCGGATTCCAGGGGCACGCCCCGCAGGCAGCCTCCACCTCGAGCCATTCCGCCTCCGGATGCGCCTGCCTGTAGGCAGCCACCTCCCGGTTCCAGTCGTTCAGGTTCCGCTGAAAGACCTCGTCCTCCTTCAGGAACTGTTCCATCGTCTTCCCCGCCGTTTTCCCGGCATAGCTCTCCAGGAACCGGGCTCCCTCGGCGGATCTGCGGAGCGTATCCTCCTCCAGCCAGCAGAGGATGGAGGTGCCGCCCCAGTAGCATCCGATGATTCCGACCGGAATTTCCGGATGCTTTTTTCTCAGCGCCCTGGCAAAGAAATACGCAACCGCGCTGTGCTGTCCTCCCTCTCCCGGTCGAATGGGATCCCAGCGCACCGCCTCCACCGCAGCGCGCTGCTCCGGCCCCGGAAAGGCCTTTCGCGGAATGTCGAAAAAGCGCAGCTGGGCATCCTCATGGTGGGCAAGGCAGGCTTCGCCTTCCTGTGCGTTGCGAAGCTCCAGTTCCATATTGCTCTGTCCGCCGGCCAGGAACACGTCGCCGATGGAGATGTCCTCCGAGGCCAGCTCCTCGTCTCCGGCCCGAACCGTCAGCACACAGCCCGTCCGTGCCTCCTGGGGAGGCAGGCAGGCGAGAAACCGCCCGTCCGATACCTCCGCCACGGCCTCCGCCAGCAGCAGGCTCCTGGCGTCTCGCAGGCACACGGTCACAGTCCGGTGTCCATCCGCCTCGCCGAAAATCCGGATTTCCTTTCTGCGGCAGAGCACCGCACCGTCCGTAAACAGTGGGGATAGTTTCAGCATCTCATTCCTGCTCCTTCATGTTCAGATAGCGCATGTTTTTCCGAATCAGCTCCGCCCGCTGCCGCACACAGTCCGGGCTCCGCAGCGGATCCTCGGGCGTGTTGAACACGTAGTCGGTAAGCCTTTCGATATCCGTCTCCGCCACGTGCATCCGGGTGTCCGAGGAAGCGTAGTACAGATACACCTTGCCGTCGTCATCCGCGATCGCTCCGTTGGTAAAGACCACATTGCTCACATCTCCGATTCTCTCCCGTCCCAGGGGTCCCAGCAGCATTCCGGAGGGCTCTGCAATCACCCGGGAGGGATCCTTCAGATCGGTCGCAAAGGCATACAGCACGTACCGCAGTCCCGCCGCGGTATTCCGCACCCCGTGGGCCAGATGAATCCATCCCCGCTCCGTGCGGATCGGTACCGCGCCCGCCCCGTTCTTGGATTCGGTAATCGTGTGATACTTTCTGCGGGACAGAATCCTTTCCTCATCGATCACCGCGTGGGTGATGTCGTCGCAAAGGCCGAAGCCGATGCCTCCGCCGGATCCGGTCTCAATGAAATCGTCCATCGGCCGGGTGTAGAACGCGTATTTCCCATCCACAAATTCCGGATGCAGCACCACGTTCCGCTGCTGGGGCGACCGCAGCGTGACCAGGTTCGGAAGCCGTTCCCAGTGGTCCAGATCCCGGGTCCGGACGATGCCGGCCGCCGCAACCGCAGCGGATAGATCCGCGTTCTTCGGATCCTTGCTTTCCGAGCAGAACACGCCGTAGATCCATCCGTCCTCATGCTGCGTCAGACGCATGTCATACACATTGGTTTCCTGCTTCTCCGTATCCGGCAGAATCACCGGCAGGTTCCGGAAGCGAAAGCCCTCCGTGGGCCGGTCGCTTTCAGCCACCGCAAAAAAGCTCTTTCTGTCCATGCCCTCCACGCGGACCACCAGGCAATACTTGTTTCCCAGCTTGATCGCGCCGCTGTTCAGCGTCGCGTTGACGCCCAGCCGCTGCATCATAAAGGGATTGCTTTCCGGATTCGCGTCATACATCCAGAACGGCGGAATGTGCTCCCGGGTCAGTACCGGATTGCGGTACCGGGTAAACAGGCCGTTATAGAAGCGCTCGTCCGCCGGGTTGGGCCTGGCCAGCAGCCTCTCATAGGACTCCATCAGGGAGTCAAAGCTCCGAATCATCATCCGCCTGTCCCCCTCAATAATGATGCGCCGCTTCACCGTCTCCGCTGTGGAGCACGCTGTGCGCCTTGATGTAGCCAACCACCTGATCCACCGTCGTGAAGGCCAGCCCCACATTGGTATCCGCCGCGCCGTAATAGATGGCAATCCTTCCGGTTGCTCCGTCCTGCAGCGTGGCGCAGGGGAAAACCACGTTCGGCACGAAGCCGACGGTTTCATATTCCTCCTCCGGCGTCAGCAGATAGTTTTCACAGCGATACAGCACCCGGCTCGGCTCATCGATATCCAGAATGGCGCCGCCCATGCTGTACACAAACCCGTTGCAGGTCGTCGCAACCCCGTGGTAGAACATCAGCCAGCCCTCGCTGGTCTCAATCGGAGCGGCGCCGGCGCCGATCTTCACGCCCTGCCACCATTCTCCGCCGCTGCCCATCACATGGCGATGGCGTCCCCAGTACATCATGTCCGGCGATTCGCTCAGGAAGATGTCGCCGAAGGGCGTATGACCGCTGTCGGACGGACGGGAGAGCAGCTTGAATTTGCCCCCGATCTTCCGGGGAAACAGCACCGCGTTCCGGTTAAAGGGAATAAAGGGGTTTTCGATCCGCGTAAAGGTTTTGAAATCCTTGGTCTTGGCCATGCCGATGGATGCGCCGTAGAAGTCGCCGCACCAGATGATGTAATAGGTATCCTCCACCTTCACCAGGCGGGGATCATAGGCATAGTGCGGCATCATGGGGTTCCCCTCCTCGTCGGTAAAGGGAACCTTGTTCCGCTCCACCTCCCAGTGAATGCCGTCCCTGGAATGTCCCAGATAAACATAGGGCACACCGTTCACCTGCTCCCCGCGCAGCACGGCAATAAAGCCGTCCTCCCACGGAACCACAGCGCTGTTAAAAATTCTCGCAATTTCCGGCGTGGGATTGCGGCCCATCACCGGGTTCCCGGAATACCGCCACACCGGGGATTCCGTATTCAGATCCGCCGGCCTGTCCTGCCAGGGGATATTCGGCAGCGCGTCCACATGCAGCATTTTGACCTGATCCATTTTTCTGTCCTCCTGATTGTGATTTTTGTCAGCCGGCCATGCCGGCTCCCTTTTCATAATCCACTCAAATCATCCCAGCGGCCTGTCCGAGTCCCGGTACACGGGATGCCCGCCGACGACCAGACGGCCTCCGACCTTGCTCTGACCGGCGCAGCGGGCCACAATGGATTTAACCGCTTCCTCCACCATGGCATCCATGTCCACGTGAAAGGTGCTCAGTGCCGGCAGCTGCGCCGGACCGATCTCATAATCATCAAAGCCCGTCACCGAAACATCCTCCGGAACCCGGAGTCCCCGGCTCTGGAGCCTGTCGATCAGCTTTCTCGCCACCACATCGCAGTTGCATACGAAAGCCGTGGGCAGCTCCTCCGGAAGCTGGATGTCACACAGCGTGCCGTCCTCCTCCCGGTCCTTCAGGATCCATTCCTCCCGAACCGGCAGGCTGTTCATCAGCATGGCCCGGTAGTACCCCAGAAAGCGGTCCATGATGCTGCTGGTTGCCCGCCGGTTGCCCACATATCCAATCCGCGTATGCCCATTGCGAATCAGGTGACTGGTCAGCCGGTAAGCGCCGTAGGTGTTGTCCCCCACCACGGCGTCAGCGGTTCCCTGTTCGTCGTAAAAGTCCAGAAACACCGCGGGAATCTCCTGCTGGCCGATCATCCGGTAATAGGTTTTCCCCGGCTGCCCCAGCAGCACCATGCCATCGACGCGCCCGGTCTGAATCAGATTGGGCAGCACCAGATTCCGTTCGTCCTCCAGGCTCAGAATCTCCAGCAGTCCAAAATGTCCCAGGGAGGCAAGCTTCTGCACCAGCTTCCTGTACATCGCGGAATAATAGGAATCGGATTGAAAGAAAACGTCCGGAATCAGAATTCCGATATCCAGGCTTTTCCTGGCGCCGGGTCTTTCTCCGCCGGGATAGCTGTATCCCATTTCTTCCGCCTTTTTCATGATTTTTTTCCGGAGCTTGTCGCTCATCCCCGGCTTACCGGCAAGCGCCTTGGAAACGGTCACGGCGCTGGTGTCCAGCGCCCTGGCGATTTCCCGCATTGTCGGCTTCTTCATGATCTCTCACTTCTTTCCGTTCCCTGTTTCACCGCGCCTCTGGCGGACGGCGGAGAACCCGGGACGCGTCAGATTTCCTCCGGCAAACCGCTGCTCATCAGCCGCAGGCACATTCTCCCGTTGTGATAGGGACATTTCCATTCTTCCACCATCGGGCGCTCCGTCAGCGTGCCGTCCTCGTAGACCGACCAGTACCATTCCCCGTTTTCCCGCCGGTCCACGATCATCCGCTGGATGCTGCCCCACTGGGTCTTCAGCCTGTCCAGCCATTCCGCCTCTCCGGTCAGCTCCCAGGCATTTTCCAGCCCCAGCATGGTTTCCGCCTGCACCCACCAGATGCGCAGCTCGTTGGTTTCTCCGTTGACCCATTCATTTTTCAGTCCGTGATCCGTAAACGCACGCCTCGTCACGCTGGCAGCCAGATCCAGGCACATGTCGCGGTAGGCACCCCACTGCTCCTTCGGCAGGAGCGTGATCACCGCATCCCACAGCAGCCAGCTGCCCTCGATATCATGCCCGTAGGACTGCATGTCCAGCAGCGAATGATACGCGTCGTCGCAGAAGACCTCCAGCCTGTGCTTTTCCGGATTGTAGAAGGTATCCAGAAAACGCTTCAGGCATATCTCACCCGCTGCCCGAACCCGTTCGTCGGGGTTGGCCCGGTAGAGCTCCGCGTAGGCTTCCAGCACGTGCAGAAGCGTATTCATCGTCCGGGAAGCCATCACGCCGTTTTCACTCAGCTTTTCGTTGCTTTCCGGCGAAAAATCAGCCTTCAGGGCCTCCAGATACCCGCCCTCATCCCTGCAGCGGGTCTCAATCAGGTCAAAGAGGCCCATGGCCAGATCGATCGCATCCTTCTTCCCCGTCAATGTATAATACGCCGATAATCCGTAAATAGCAAATGCCTGACAGTAGGTATGCTTCGTCGTATCCGAGGGACGTCCGTCCCTCGTGACGGACCAGTAAACGCCGCCGTGGTCCGGATCCACAAACCGGTGCAGGAAATCGTATGCCCAGTCCGCGTTCCTGCGCCACGCTTCGTCCTGAAGCTGCCGGGCGGCGGTGGAGAATGTCCACAGAATCCGGCTGTTCAGGATGCATCCCTTGTCCGCGTCGGGAACCACGGTCAGCTCCTTATCCACGTATCCGTAGAAGCCTCCCCGCTCCGGATCCTTCAGTCCCGCCCAGAAGGGCAGTATTTTTTCCTCCAGGTGCTTTCTCAGTTCTTTCTTCAGTTGCATCGTCTCTCACCTCTTCTTCCCGGTGAATCAGCCCTTCACGGAGCCGCTGGCCAGACCCGCATAGACCTGCTTCTGGAACAGCAGGAAAATGATCAGCGAAGGAATCAGCGTCAGCAGCACGCCGGCGCAGATAATATTATAGGAGCTCTTGAACGGACCGGAAAAGGAATACAGCGCGGTCGAAATGGTCCGCCAGGAGTTGGACTGAAGATACAGGTTTGCGTTGTAATACTCATTGTAGACGCCCACGCCCTTCAGCACGGCCACAGTAATAATGGCGGGCTTGGTCAGCGG
>CAMNCR010000201.1 GCA_946534455.1 uncultured Clostridia bacterium
TTCCATACCCAGGGCGAGCATAAAACCGCCCAGGTCCTCGACCGCATCAAGGCCCTCGGCTTCAAGTATTCGACCGTCGGCGCCATCACCGTCTCCGTCTCCGATATCAAGGTGCCCCCGCATAAGGCCATCTATCTCCAGGAGGCGGATGAGGCCGTCCGCAAGGTCAATAATCTCTATCGCCGCGGCCTCCTCTCCGAGGATGAGCGCTATAACCGCGTCATCGCCATCTGGGGCGACTGCACCAAGAACGTCCGGGATCAGATTCTCCCGAACCTCGATGAGTTCAACCCCATCCGCATGATGACCGATTCCGGCGCCCGCGGCTCCTCCGCGCAGGTTTCCCAGCTCGCCGGCATGCGCGGCCTCATGGCCTCCCCCTCGGGCAAGACCATTGAGCTGCCCATCCGCGCGAACTTCCGCGAGGGCCTCACCGTTCTGGAATTCTTCCTTTCCTCCCACGGCTCCCGGAAGTCCCTGGCCGATACCGCCCTGCGCACGGCCGACTCGGGCTATCTGACCCGCCGCCTCGTCGATGTCTCCCAGGAGGTCATCGTCCGCGAGGAGGACTGCTTCGAGGCCCGCGGCGAAAAGATCCGCGGCATCTCCGTCTCCGAGCTCATGAGCGGCAAGCAGTCCATTGAGTCCCTCGAGGACCGCCTCCGCGGCCGCACCGCCGCCGAGGATATCGTCGATCCCGTCACCGGCGAGGTCCTCGTCCGCGTCAATGAGCCCATTGATTACCAGAAGGCCAAAATCATCGTCGACCACGGCATTCAGGAGGCCATGGTCCGCTCCGTCCTCACCTGCCGCACCGAAAACGGCGTCTGCGCCCGCTGCTATGGCGAAAACATGGCCCACGGCGGCAAGGTCGATGTCGGCGAGGCCGTCGGCATCATCGCCGCCCAGGCCATCGGCGAGCCCGGCACCCAGCTCACCATGCGGACCTTCCATACCGGCGGTATCGCCGGCGCCGATGACATCACCCAGGGTCTTCCCCGCGTCGAGGAGCTCTTCGAGGCCCGGAAGCCCAAGCGCGAAGCCACCCTGGCGGAAATCTCCGGTCTCGTCTCGATTCAGGAGAACAAGAAGCGCCGGGAGCTCATCATCACCTCCGACGAGGATCCGAAGGAAACCAAGTCCTATCAGATCACCTACGGCTCCCGCCTGAAGGTCGCCGAGGGCGACCACGTCGAGGCCGGCGACGAGCTGACCGAGGGCTCCATCAATCCCCACGATCTGCTCCGCATCCTCGGCGTCAAGGCCGTCCAGGAATACCTCCTCAAGGAGGTCCTCTCCGTCTATCGCCTCCAGGGCGTGGGCGTCTCCGATAAGCATATCGAGATCATCATCCGCCAGATGCTGCGCAAGGTGCGCGTCGAGGACTGCGGCGACACGGATCTCCTGACCGGCTCCCTCGTGGACATCTTCCGCTTCGAGGAGGCGAACAAGGCGGCGATCCTCGCCGGCGGCACGCCGGCCATTGCCAAGCGCATCCTTCTGGGCATCACGAAGGCCTCCCTGGCCACGGAGAGCTTCCTCTCCGCCGCCTCCTTCCAGGAGACGACGCGGGTGCTGACCGAGGCGGCGATCCGGGGCAAGGTCGACCCGCTGATCGGTCTGAAGGAGAACGTGATCCTGGGCAAGCTGATTCCGGCGGGCACAGGCATGAAGCGCTACAAGGACATCGAAATCCGCGATTCCTACAGCTTCTGATCCGGTTTCACACGGACAGACCAGAGGGCAGGGTTCTTCCCTGCCCTCTTTGCTTTGATGAATTGAAACAGCGCTCCGGGCGTGCTGCCCGAAGCGCTGTTTGCTGTTTCAATTCCGTTCCCTTATCTGGAGCCGAAGGCCCGCACCCGGATAATGCCCGGCACCTCTGCCAGCGCATCCATGGCTTCCCGGCTGGGCAGCTCGGCCATTTCCATGACGGTGACTGCCATCTCCTTGCGGCTCTTGTTCGTCATGTTTTCGATGTTCAGGCCCTCCTTGGCCGCCGTCGCGGTGATGGTGCTGACCATGTTCGGAATATTCTTATGCAGAACCAGCACCCGTGCCGCCTCCGGAGCGGTCAGGATCAGCTCCGGATAGTTCACGCTGTTGTGGATGCTGCCGTTCTCCAGATAGTCCCGGATCTCCGCCGCCGCCATCCGCGCGCAGTTCTCCTCGCTTTCCGGCGTGCTGGCACCCAGGTGCGGGATGCACACAACCTTCTCCACGCCGATCATTTCATCGCTGGGGAAGTCCGTCACGTAGCTGCTCAGCTTTCCGCTTTCCAGCGCGGCCAGTACGTCCGCCGTGTTGGCCAGCTCGCCCCGGCTGAAGTTCAGGATGCCTGCGCCATCCTTCATTTTCGCGATCATTTCCGCGTTGATGGTGCCCCGGGTCTGGTCGTTCAGCGGCACATGGAAGGTGATATAGTCCGCCTGCGCCAGCACGTCATCCGCGGAGGCCGCCCGATGAATCGAGGTACTCAGGCTCCAGGCGCTTTCCACCGAGATGAAGGGATCGTATCCCACCACGTTCATGCCCAGGCCCCGGCTGGCCGCGTTGGCCACGATGGCGCCAATGGCTCCCAGGCCAATAACGCCCAGCGTCTTGCCCCGCATTTCGGGACCCACAAACTGGCTCTTTCCCTTCTCCACCAGCTTGCCAACCTCGGCGCCCTTGCCCTTCAGGCCCCTGGCCCATTCGATGCCGCCCACGATGTTCCGTCCGCTCATCAGCAGGCCCGCCATCACCAGCTCGGCCACCGCGTTGGCGTTGGCGCCCGGCGTGTTGAAAACCACAATGCCCGTGTTGGAACACCGCTCGATCGGAATGTTGTTGACGCCCGCGCCGGCGCGGCCGATGGCCAGCAGCTCGGGATTGAACTCCATTTCATGCATCGCGGCGCTGCGGACCAGGATCGCGTCCGGCACCGGCTCATCCTTGCTCACGGTATACTTGTCCGCGCTCAGCTGCGTATGGATGATATCTGAAATCGCGTTGAGTGTCTGAATCTTATACATGCCCCGTCTCCTTATTTGTTTTCCGCTTCAAACTTCTTCATGAACGCCACCAGCTTCTGAACCCCTTCCATGGGCATCGCGTTGTAGATGCTGGCCCGCATGCCGCCGACGCTCCGGTGCCCCTTCAGGTTGACGAGGCCCTCTGCTGCGGCCGCCTTGACAAAGGCCGCGTCCTTTTCCGCGTCTCCGGTGACAAAGGTCACGTTCATCCGGCTGCGGTACTTCTTCTGCGCGGTGGGCTTAAACAGCTGGCTCTCATCCAGGAAGCCGTACAGCAGCTCCGCCTTTTCAAGGTTCACCTTCTCAATGGCCTCCACGCCGCCCAGCTCCTTCAGCCAGGAGAAGGTCAGCCCCGCCAGATAGATGCCCCAGGTGTTCGGGGTGTTGTACATGCTGCCGGCCTTGGACTGGACCTCCCAGTTCAGCAGCTTCGGGCAGATGTCCATGGCCTGGCCCAGCAGGTCCTTCCGGACGATCAGCAGGCACAGGCCGCTGGGCCCGATGTTCTTCTGGGCGCCGGCGTAGATCGCTCCGTACCGGGTCACGTCCATTTTCTCGGACAGAATCATGCTGCTCGCGTCGCAGACCAGCGGCGCCCGGGTCTCCGGCAGCTCCACAAAGCGGGTGCCGTAGATGGTGTTGTTCTGGGTGATATGCACATAATCCGCGTCCTCGCTGAACTGAACGGTCGCCAGATCCGGAATATAGGTATAGACCTCATCCCGCGTGGAGGCCACCACGTTCACCTCTCCGTAGCGCTTTGCTTCCTCCGCCGCCAAATGGGCAAAATTGCCCGTATCCAGATAGTCCGCCTTCCGGTGAACCATCAGGTTCAGGGGAACCGCGGAGAACTGCTGGGTCGCGCCGCCCTGCAGGAACAGCACGTCATACGTATCCGGAATGCTCATCAACTCGCGCAGCGTGGCCACGGTCTGATCGTATATATCAGTGTACATCTTGCTCCGATGGCTCATCTCCATCACGGACATGCCTGTGTCCTGATAGCAGAGCATCTCCTTCTGCGCCTTTTCGAGCACAGGCAGGGGCAGCTGAGACGGTCCCGGAGAGAAATTATACACGCGTTCCATGTTGAAGGGCCTCCTTAAGTCATTTGTTGTTTTTTTGCGGGACAATTTTGCCCCGCCGGGCGATTTTTGAACCGCATGGATATTATGCCTGATTTTCCGCAAAATGGCAAGCAAAATACAATCGAAAAACAATCAGGGCGGGCGCCCTGCTGAGCGCCCGCCCTGTGAATCGGTTCTGATCAGAAATCGTCGTCGAAGAAGCCGTCGTCCTCGTCGCCCATCTCTTCCTCCGCGTCCTCCGTGCTGCCCGGCAGCCCGAAGAAGCTCTGCAGGATCGCCTGAGACCAGGTCACCTGGGAGGTGACGAAGTAGTTCTGCAGCTGCTCGGTGTAGAAGTCGAAGTAGATGTTGGAATAAATCGGGATGGTGGGCAGCACCTCGTTATACCGTTCCTGGAAGGAAACCCACTTGGTCACGTAATCGAAGATATCTCCGGGCTCGGTCTTCCGCATGTCCACCGCGCGGTAATACAGATCCTCGTCATCCGAATAGGTGTTGTTCCAGATCTGATGGTTCTTGGTGGTGTCCGTGCTGTAGGTGATGGACGGGTCCACGATGACGTGGAAGTTCGTCGCCAGGTAGATCATGTCCGTGGTCCGCTCCGTCTGCCGGTAGTAGGAGTAGAGCAGATCCTGCATGGGCGTCGGCACCAGCTCCAGCGTGATGCCCACCTGGTTCAGATTGGGAATGAAGTCCTCCTGCATGTATTCCGCCATATGGTTGCCTTCGGGATACATCATCTTCAGCTCCAGGGAGATCAGCTCGCCGTCAATCATCTTGCAGCGCACGGCGTCCACACCGGGCTGATAGGGCTCCCCGTTCTTGTTCAGCGTCCAGCCCGCGTCGTCCAGCAGCGCGTTGGCCCGATCCAGGTTCACCTCATACACCGTCAGGTTATCCAGGGACAGGGTTTCCCAGGCCGCGACCGCCGCGTCATAGTCCGCCTGCGTCCGCACATAGCGGTTCTTGTACTTCTTGGTCAGATCCTCCTCCTCGCTGTTGCCGGAATGCAGATCATCCTCCAGGAAGTTCACCGGGTAATCAATCTGGTGCGTCACCAGCAGATACTCCCACTGCTCAATGCCGAAGTATCCGTCCACGCGCACGCCGAAGCTCATGCCGGATTCAGGATCTCCGCAGTACTTGTTGGTCAGCGCATCCCGGTCCATGCACCAGGCGATCGCCTGACGGACCTGCATATCATGCACCGTCGGCCAGTCGTAGGTGAAGGTGAGGAAGGCCAGGCCGATCCGGGGATAGTTCTGGAAGCGGATGCCGTGCTCCCCGCCGTTCATCATGCCGTCCAGAATCGTCGGGCCGTAGGTAACCTTGTTGACCAGATGCAGCTCCCCATCCGCCAGCTTCTGGATCAGGGTATCGTTGTCCGCCTCGGTAAAGGCGATCTTCTCGATGGTGGGCTTGACCAGGTAGCAGGGATTGCCGGCGCTGTCGGTCATCTGGTTCCCTTCCGCGTCCAGCATGGGCTCATAGGAGGTGGGAGAATCGCCGCCCGGCAGCGTATTGTGGAACCAGGCGCCCTTGAAGTAGGGATTGATTTCGAAATGACCCGTCACGCCATCCCAGCTCGTGATGGTATAAGGACCGGATACCACGGAGGGATGGGTGTTGTAGCCGGTTTCCTCGTTCAGGATCGTCTCCCGCAGCAGATCCGCGGTGAACAGCGGCTCCTCGATGGACTTGTCCTCATTGCCGATGTAGATGCCCCAGCCATCGTCATACACCTTGCAGCCGGGAGCGATGACGCTGATCGGATAGGGCACGCACAGCAGCAGACCGGTTTCAAAGAAGTACGGCAGGAACTCGTGATCCAGCGTAATGGTCAGCTGGAAATCATCGATAACATCCACGCCGCCCAGCACGCTCTCATTGTAGGGAACCTCTTCCCCGGCAATGGCCTTCCGGCGGCCCGCGATATACTCGTCATAGCCCAGAATGTGCTCGGCGCGGTAGATCTTTCCGCCCAGCTTCTCGATTTCCGGCTCCATCATCAGCAGCAGGGAGAAGGCATAGTCCCAGGCGGTGATCTGCGTGCCGTCGGAGTAATACAGGTCGTCCGCCAGCACCAGCGTATAGGTCTTGTTGCCCAGCTCGTCCATCGTCAGCTGTTCATCCACGACCACGGTCGGGTCGATCACGTAGACGCCCTGGTTCTGATCCCAGTTCACCAGGTTGTATCCGTGAATCAGCGCGCGAACGTCGATATCCGCCGTATCGTTGCCGAACAATTCCGTGAAGAAGTCACCCTTGGTGATCGTCGGATGCCCCACGATGAGCTCATCCGGGAAAGCGATCTCCTCCTCTTCCGTTCCTTCCGCTGTCTCGGCCTCCGGAACGGTTTCCAGCTCCGCGTCCTCCGCCAGGGCGGCGAAGGTTGCCTGCGTCATCAGCAGCAGCGAAAGCAGCAGACAGAGTAATTTCTTGAGATTTTTCACGTGATCAGGCCCTTTCCATTATATTTTTTAAGCAATCCTGCTTATCTCACCTGGTTGATCAGTGACATCCGGATCAGTCGAAGCAGTCACCCACATGGTTGATCATGACCTCGACGCCCAGCGGCGTTTCGTACTCTTCAAAGACGTAATAGGTATCCCCGGGGACCTTCGGCTTTTCCACCTCATCCGCCAGCTCCGGCCGCTGCCACAGGGAGTTGGTGAAAACGGTCGTACCGCCGTTGGCCGAGGCGCCGCTCTGCACGTATCCGATCACGGACTGCTCCGTCCAGCTGTAGGTCACCGGCTGACCGTTGACGACCACCGGCAGATCGCTCGCCGTAGCGGACCAGCCGTTGCCCTCGCTCAGAATGAAGATCTGCCCGTTGGAAAGCGTCACCGCAATGCTCGAGGGCCGCTTGCCGGCCGCGTTATTGTCGTCATCCCAGATCTTCTGCACGGAGACGGAGGTCACCTCGCGCTGATAGGTATTGGTGATCGTCGTTCCGCTCACGGAGGTGGTGTACATGGGCACCGGCGCCTCATTCACCGAATAGGCGATTTCATTCCCGTCCGCGTCGTTCTTCGGCATGCCCTCAAAGGTATGCGCCCAGCCGGTGCCGGCGGACAGCGTCGCACTGTCCACAGCCGCGCCGTTGGCGTACAGCGTCACGGAGATGGATTCCGGCCGGTTGCCGTCCTCGTTGTTGTTGTCCTCCCAGATCTTGGTGACCGGGATATCAACGGTTTCCTCTTCCTCCTCGGGCTCTTCCTCCGGCTCCTCCTCCTCGGAGGGTGCGTAGTGGTTGAACAGCGAGGCGGTCGCGGTACCGTCCTCCTCCACCACCACGGTCATGGAGGTGATGCTGTCGGTCTGCAGGGTATAGTCCTCGACCAGGGTGTCCGCGTTGAGCTCCGTCACCGTATAGGTACCGGGAGCCAGATCATCCAGCTCAAACTGACCGCCGGTAAACTCGCTGTATGAGATGGTCATGGGCATGCGTTCATCCGGACCGTCAATCCGGAAGATCAGCGCCCCCAGATCCGCACCCTCCGGCGCCTCTGCGACAGAAACGGCCAGACAGCCGCACAGCAGCGCCAGCAGGCAGAGCAGGGAAACGAGATACAGATACCATTTTTTCATGTCTACGAACTCCCCTTCAAATCCTGTTCAGTTCCGGAGCCAAATCATGGTCTGATCCGGCTTATGGATGCTTATTTTTCTACATATTTGATTATAAGGTTTTTAGTTTTAAAAAGCAATATGGTTTTCAGGTTTTGTATCTATTCCTGATGAGCAGAATTTGCTTTTTTTTCTGCATCTCCCCGGCCGTCTGATGCTCTCCCCGGGGGGACGCTGCGCTCAGTCCCCCGGGATCCCCTTCCCGTCCGTTTCCTCCTCAATCCAGTGCCTCCGGTAGGGCTCCCAGGTCCGGTCGCTGATAATATACCTCGGCCTGTGCTTGGCCTCCAGGTAGGTTTTCCCCACATACTGGCCGATAATCCCCAGGCTGATCAGCTGAATTCCGCCCAGCAGGCAGATGATGCAGACCGTCGAGGCCCAGCCGGCCACCGTGTGCCCCAGAAACGCCTCGATCACCGCCCAGATCATGGCCGCCAGTCCCAGCACGCTGAACCCGATGCCGAACCCCGTGATGATCGTAATGGGCTTGACGGACAGGCTTGTGATGCCGTTAAAGGCCAGCGCCAGCATTTTCCGCAGGGGATAGTGGCTTTCCCCGGCCATGCGTTCCCTGCGCTCGTAGAAGACCGATGTGCTGGGATAGCCGACCAGCGGCACCAGCCCCCGCAGGAAGATGTTGACCTCCTCAAAATCCGCGAAGCTCTGCAGCACGCGGCTGGAGATCAGGCGGTAGTCCGCGTGATTGTATACCACATCCGCGCCCAGCGCCGCCATCAGCCGATAGAAGCCCTGAGCGGTGGTCCGCTTGAACCAGGTGTCCGTTTTTCGCTCCGAGCGGACGCCGTATACCACCTCATAGCCTTCCCAGTAGCGCCGGAGCATCTCATCCATGGCGTTCAGATCATCCTGCCCGTCGCAGTCGATGGAGATGGTCACGTCGCACCGGTCCCGTGCCTCCATCAGGCCCGCCAGCACCGCGTTCTGATGGCCGCGGTTCCGGCTCTGGCTGATGCCGAGGAAGGCCTCATCCTTCGACGCCATGCCGCAGATCAGCTCCCAGGTCCGATCCCTGGAACCGTCATTCACAAACAGAATCCGGCTCCTGCTGCTGATCAGCCCCGCGTCGCACAGCGACTGCAGCTTCTGCCGGAACAGGGGTCCGGTGAGGGGCAGCACCGCCTCCTCGTTGTAGCAGGGAATGACGATCCAGAGAATGGGCTTTGCCTGACTGTTTTCCTTCATGATGGCCGATCTCCCCTTTCTCGCTGAAAAGGGGCTGCCCTGCGGCAGCCCCTTCCTTGTCACTCCTCATCCTCCGGTGTGTCAATCGGCAGCTCGGGAAACAGCTCCTTCCCGCACTGCGGGCACAGAGCTTCTTCATCGAAATCTACCTCGTCCGGCTCGATCTGAATCTGCGCGCCGCAGTGAGGACATTCATAGAGGATCATGCCCTCCTCGTCCTCGCCGTCCGCGTCCTCCTCCTCGCCGTCCGCCTCATCCTCGGCCTCGTCGTAGAGGTTGGCTTCCAGATCGGCCAGATCCTGGTCGATGCTTTCCACGTAGTCACTCAGCTCACCTTGGGACTCTGCCAGGGCTTCAAAGGCTTCGCCCACATCCCCCAGCACCTGCAGGATTTCCCGGATCAGCCGGTGAGAATCCTTTTCGGGATTCAGCTTCATGCCCTCCGCGAGGCCCTGCAGATAACTGATTTTGTCCGTCAGCTGGCTCATTGCGGTTCTCCCTTCCCCGGCGCGGCGTCAGGCGCGTTTGAGATATTCGCCGGTCCGCGTATCGATCTGAATCTTGTCGCCGGTGTTGATAAACAGCGGCACCTGCAGGCTGAAGCCGGTCTCCAGCGTGGCGGGCTTGTAGGTATTGGACGCGGTATCGCCGGCGAAGCCGGGCTCGGTATCCGTCACCTCAAGCACGACGAAGTTCGGCGCTTCCACGGAGAAGGCGCTGCCCTTGAAGAAGCGAACGGTCACATTGGTGCCTTCCTTCACGAAGGGAATCGCGTCCTCGACCTGATCCTTGCTCAGCGGCAGCTGCTCATAGGACTCCACGTCCATGAAATAGTACAGATCGCCGTCGTTGTACACGTACTGCATTTCCTTGGTCTCGATGATGGCCTTGGGCATCTTGTCCGTGGGGTTGAAGCTGCGCTCCACCACCGCGCCGGTCATGACGTTCTTGATCTTCGTCCGGACAAAAGCAGCGCCCTTGCCAGGCTTCACGTGCTGGAAATCAACAATGTTCCAGACGCCGCCGTCCCATTCGATGGTAATGCCTTTCTTGAAATCGCCAGCGGTAATCATTCTTTCTCTCCTCCATTTTCAGGGTTTCTGGAAACATATATATGTTACAGGATGATCAGCTGCTTGTCCGCCGTGGTCAGCGTTTCGCAGCCGTTTTCCTTCACCAGACAGGTATCCTCGATCCGGACGCCGCCCAGGCCCGGAATATACACGCCGGGCTCCACCGTGATCACAACGCCGGGGCGCAGGATTTCATGGCACTTGGGACTCAGCCGGGGCTCCTCATGGATATCGATGCCCACCGCGTGACCCAGCCCGTGTCCGAACCGGCCGGCAAATCCCCGGGCATCGATCACATCCCGGGCCAGCCGGTCAATGTCGTAGCAGTTTTTGCCGGCGGCCAGCGCATCCACGCACAGGGTCTGCGCCCGCAGCACCGTGTCGTACACCCGGCGCATTTCCTCCCCGGGCTGCCCCAGGGCGACGGTGCGGGTCATGTCGCTGCAGTATCCTCCGACCTTCGCGCCGAAGTCCATGGTAATCATGTCCCCCGCGCAGAGCTTCCGGCTCCCGGGAACCGCGTGAGGCAGGCTCCCGTTTTCCCCGGAGGCGATGATCGTATCAAAGGCGTTCCCGTCCGCCCCCAGCCGCAGCATCGTGAAATCCAGCTCGATCTGCAGCTCCTTCTCCGTCATTCCCACCCGGATTTTCGGCAGGATGGCCCGGAAGGCTTCGGAGGTGATGTTTGCCGCCTTGCGCATGATGAGCACTTCCGACGGGGTTTTGATTTCCCGCAGCTTCTGGGGCGCCTTTTCCAGGGGAACGCAGGTCACGTCCTCCCCGATGGCCCCCCGCAGCCGGTCAAAGCTCTCCACCGAAAGATAGTTGGCCTCGAACCGCAGCTCCGCAATCCGATCCTCCCGCATCAGCTCGGCCAGGCAGTGGTTATGATCCCGGGCATTGTCCACCGTGATCACGGTGAAATCCGGGGCCATCCTTTCCGCCGCCTCCGTATACCGGGAGTCCGTGATGATGGCCTGCCGGTCCGCGGAGAGATACACCAGCCCCTCGCCCGTGTATCCCTCGGTCAGATAAAACATATTGGATGGATCGTGCACCACCACAGCCACGCCGGTGCCCAGATGGAGCAGATCCCGCAGCCTCTCTGAAGCTGTCATTTCTTCGCCGCCTTTCCGAAGCTGCCTCTGCAGACAGCTCCGTCGGCTATCTTACCATATCCGGCTTCATTTGAAAAGTTTTTTAATCAAATTCCTTCAGCACGGCCTCGCCCATGGCGTCCCGGTCGCACACCGCCCGGTGGCGGACCGGCAGCTCCCGCAGCCTGCGCACGGCCTCCGGCATCGCCACGCCGCTGATCTCCTCCAGCCGCTCGCTGGCGGCGAAGGCATCCGGCTGCTCCGCTTCCCCGCCGATTCCCCGCAGCACATCCGCCGCGAATTT